>NZ_JBKYMO010000333.1:0-6401 GCF_047302915.1 Massilia sp. CT11-108
GAACCCGCATGCGTGCCGCTCGCTGGTCGCGGCCGTGCTGGAGGCGGGGCGCTGGCTCGACGAATCGCCGGAGCACCGCGACGTGGCGGCCGAGGTGCTGTCCAGCCCCGCCTATGTGAACGCGGACCGCCGCGCCATCGCCGCGCGCCTGCATGGCGATTATGACAACGGCCTGGGCAAGCGCTGGATCGATCCCGATCCGGTGCGCTTCCACGACGAGGGCGAGGCCAATTTCCCGTACCTGTCCGACGCGATGTGGTTCATGACCCAGCACCGGCGCTGGGGCCTGCTGCGCGACGACGTCGATTACGCGGCCGTGGCCGCGCGCGTGAACCGCGTGGGCCTGTACCGCGAGGCGGCCGTGCTGGCGGGCGTGCCGGCGTCGTCGAGCCTGATGCGCCGCTCGGTGCTCATGGACGGCAAGGTCTGGGACGGCCTCGCGCCCGACGCGTATATCTCATCCTTTCCCATCCGCCGCACCGCGTTTTCCAGTTTCGCATCTTGATGGTGCTCATTCAAGCGCCTCATAAGCGTGCATGGTGCACTGCAATGAAGCGTGTCAGGCCCGGTCAATACGATCTTCCCCCTGAAAACCATCTGGCACGGGTCTTGCAAATACGGAGGTAAAGGATCAACGGCGATCCCTGAGTAAACAAGAGCCGGTCCAACGAGGGACCGGCAACAGGACAACGGCGTCCGCTGCACCCGCTTGAACGATTTCTGGAATCGTCTTCGCGGCCAGGCAGCGGGCGCCTTTTCGTTTTCAAGAAGGGAATAACAACATGGCCGGCAAAGCAAACAGTATCAAGCTATTCTCCTTTGATACGCCCCAGATGCGCGCATTCCACCTGACCTGGGTGGCCTTCTTCGTCTGCTTCTTCGCCTGGTTCGCCTGCGCACCGCTGATGCCGGTGATCAAGGGCGAGTTCCACCTGTCGGTCAGCCAGATCGCCGACATCAACATCGCGGCCGTCGCCATCACCATCATCGTGCGCCTGATCATCGGCCCGCTGTGCGACCGCTTCGGACCGCGCAAGGCCTACACCGGCCTGCTGGCGCTGGGCGCGATCCCCGTGCTGGGCGTCGCCATGGCCCAGAGCTATGAAAGCTTCCTGCTGTTCCGCCTCGGCATCGGTGCCGTCGGCGCCAGCTTCGTGATCACCCAGTACCACACCTCCGTCATGTTCGGCCCGAAGGTCGTCGGCACCGCCAACGCGGCATCGGCCGGCTGGGGCAACAGCGGCGGCGGCGTCGCGCAGGCCACGATGCCGCTGATCATGGGCGCCATGATCATGCTGGGCGTGAACGAGACGATGGGCTGGCGTGCCGCCCTGGTCGTGCCGGGCGTGCTGATGCTCATCATGGCCGTCGTCTATTACAAGTTCACCCAGGATTGCCCGGAAGGTAACTTCACCGAACTGCGCGCGGCCGGCGTGCCGTTCGAAGCGGGCGGCAAGGGTGGCTGGGCGAGCTTCTTCGAAGCCTGCCGCAACTACCGCGCCTGGCTGCTGTTCATTACCTACGGCGCCTGCTTCGGCATCGAACTGTTCATCCACAACGTCGCCGCCACCTATTACGTCGACCACTTCGGCCTGTCGCTGAAACAGGCCGGCATGGCCGCCGGCAGCTTCGGCCTGCTGGCCCTGTTCGCCCGTGCCCTGGGCGGCTGGATCTCGGACAAGGTCGCGGCCAGGGGCGACCTGAATTCCCGCGTGAACCTGCTGTTCGTCCTGATGCTGGGCGAGGGCCTGGGCCTGCTGTGGTTCTCGCAGACCACGAGCGTCACGCTGGCCATCGTCGCCATGCTCGCCTTCGGCCTGTGCACCCACATGGCGTGCGGTTCGACCTACGCCCTGGTGCCGTTCGTGAGCCGCAAGGCACTGGGCGGCGTGGCCGGCATCGTCGGCGCGGGCGGCAACGTCGGCGCCGTGCTGGCCGGCTTCCTGATGAAGGGCACGGGCGACGTGCGCCAGACCCTGATGATCCTCGGCGGCGCCGTCCTCGTCGCGGCGCTGTGCGCCATCGGCGTGCGCTTCACGCTGACCGTCCCCGAAACGCCGGCACCCGCCGCCGCCTGAACACGTTATTGCAGCATAGGAGTCGCAACATGAAACTGATCGTCATCGGCCACGGCATGGTAGGCCACAAGTTCCTCGAAACCCTGTTCGCGGAAGCCAAGCAGGATGCCCATTTCCACGTCACCGTGCTGTGCGAGGAACCGCGCCCGGCCTACGACCGCGTGCACCTGTCCTCGTTCTTCTCGGGCACCACGGCCGACCAGCTGTCGCTCGTCGCACCGGGCTTCTTCGAACAGCACGCGGGCCAGGTCGACCTGAAGCTGAACGCGAAGGCCGTCGCCGTCGACCGGGACTCCCGGACCGTCACGCTGGCCGATGGCGAAGTGCTGGCCTACGACAAGCTGGTGTTCGCGACGGGTTCCTACCCGTTCGTGCCGCCGGTCCCGGGCAAGGAGCGCAATGACATCTTCGTCTACCGCACCATCGAAGACCTGGAAAAGATGACGGAATGCGGTGCCCGTTCGAAAACCGGCGTCGTCGTCGGCGGGGGTCTGCTGGGCCTCGAATGCGCCAAGGCGCTGCGCGACATGAACCTCGACACGCACGTCGTCGAATTCGCGCCGCGCCTGATGGCCGTGCAGGTCGACGACCTGGGCGGCCGCGTGCTGCGCCGGAAGATCGAAGAGCTGGGCGTCAACGTCCACACGCAAAAGAACACGCTGCAGATCGTCGACGGCGAGTCGGCCACGCACCGCATGGAATTCGCGGACGGCAGCTTCCTCGAAGCGGACATGATCGTGTTCTCGGCCGGCATCCGCCCGCGCGACGAACTGGCCAAGGCCGCCGGCCTGGCACTGGGCCCGCGCGGCGGCATCGCGATCGACGACGCCTGCCTCGCCTCCGACCCGCACATCTACGCCATCGGCGAATGCGCCTCGTGGGGCGGCCAGACGTTTGGCCTCGTCGCACCGGGCTACGAAATGGCCCGCATCGTCGCGCGCGCGCTGATCGGCCAGGAAGCCGCCTTCGCCGGCGCCGACATGAGCACCAAGCTGAAACTGATGGGCGTGGATGTCGCGTCGATCGGCGACGCCCACGGCAACACGCCGGGCGCACGCAGCTTCCAGTTCACGGACGAGCGCAAGCAGGTCTATAAAAAGATCGTCGTGTCCGACTGCGGCAAGAAGCTGCTGGGCGCCGTGCTGATCGGCGACGCGGCCGAGTACGGCAGCCTGCTGCAGATGATGCTGAACGATATGGAGCTGCCGGAAGCGCCGGAATTCCTGATCCTGCCGCAGCTTGAGGGCGGTGCGCGTCCGGCGCTGGGCGTCGACGCGCTGCCGGCAAGCGCGCAGGTCTGCTCGTGCAACGCCGTCACCAAGGGCACCATCGCCGACGCGGTGGCCGGCGGCGCGTGCGACATCGGCGCGATCAAGTCGTGCACGAACGCCGGCACGTCGTGCGGCGGCTGCGTGCCGCTCGTCACGCAGATCATGAAGTCCGAGATGGCGAAGGCCGGCATGGCCGTCAACAACCACCTGTGCGAACACTTCCCGTACTCGCGCCAGGAACTGCACCACCTGATCCGCGTGGGCGGCATCAAGAGCTTCGGCGAACTGCTGCACAAGCACGGCCAGGGCCTGGGCTGCGACATCTGCAAGCCGGTCGCCGCCAACATCCTCGCGTCGACGTGGAACGACTTCGTGCTGAAGCCGCAGCACGCGAGCCTGCAGGATTCGAACGACTACTTCCTCGGCAACATCCAGAAGGACGGCACGTATTCCGTCGTGCCGCGCATGCCGGGCGGCGAAGTCACCCCGGACGGCCTGATCGCCGTGGGCGCGGTCGCCAAGAAATACGGCCTGTACACCAAGATCACGGGCGGCCAGCGCGTCGACCTGTTCGGCGCCCGCGTGGACCAGCTGCCGGCGATCTGGGAAGAGCTGATCGCGGCCGGCTTCGAATCCGGTCACGCCTACGGCAAGTCGCTGCGTACCGTGAAATCGTGCGTGGGCTCGACGTGGTGCCGCTACGGCGTGGGCGATTCCGTCGGCTTCGCCATCGCGCTGGAAAACCGCTACAAGGGCCTGCGCGCGCCGCACAAGATCAAGTTCGGCGTCTCCGGCTGCACCCGCGAATGCGCCGAGGCGCAGGGCAAGGACGTGGGCCTGATCGCCACCGAGAAGGGCTGGAACCTGTACGTGTGCGGGAACGGCGGCATGAAGCCCCGCCACGCGGAACTGATCGCGTCGGACCTGGATGAAGCGACGGTCGTGAAACTCGTCGACCGCTTCCTGATGTTCTACGTGCGCACGGCGGACCGCCTGCAGCGCACCAGCACGTGGCGCGAGAACCTGGAAGGCGGCCTGGATTACCTGAAGCAGGTCGTCGTCGACGACAAGCTGGGCATCGCCGCCGAGCTGGAAGCCGACATGCAGCGCGTGGTCGACACCTATGCCGACGAGTGGAAGAACGCCGTCGAAGACCCGGCCGTGCGCCAGCGCTTCCGCAGCTTCGTCAACACCGAGGGCACCGACGACAACGTCGTGTTCATGGCGGAGCGCGGCCAGATCCGCCCGGCCACGCCGGAAGAACGCCGCCGCGTCATCCCGATTGCAGCAGCTTGATTTAACGACTGGAACAGGAGAACAACATGCCCCGTGACCCGCAAGTAAAAAATGAGCTGAACCAATGGAATGCCGTCTGCTCGCTCGACCAGATCGTCCCGGACACCGGCGTCGCCGCCCTGCTGAACGGCCGCCAGGTGGCCGTGTTCCGCGTGGGCGCCGAGGAGCCGCGCGTGTTCGCCATCGATAACTACGATCCGAACTCGGACGCCGCCGTGCTGTCGCGCGGCCTGGTCGGCAGCATCGGCGAGCGCATCGTCGTCGCGTCGCCGATCTACAAGCAGCACTTCGACCTGCAGACCGGCGAATGCCTGGAAGTGCCGCACCACTCGGTGTCGAGCTACCCGGTGCGCGTCGAAGACGGCAAGGTCTGGGTGGGTGCGTAAATGAAGACCCATCCGCGCCTGGTCGTCATCGGCAACGGCATGGCGGGCATGCGCACGGTCGAGGAGCTGCTGAAGCTCGCGCCCGACATGTACCGCATCACCGTGTTCGGCGCGGAGCCGCACGGGAATTACAACCGCATCCTGCTGTCGCCCGTGCTCGCCGGCGAGAAGACCGTCGACGACATCATGCTCAACACGCGTGAATGGTACGACGCCAACGGCATCACGCTGCACGCGGGCGACCCGGTCGTGCGCATCGACCGCAAGAAGCGCGTCGTGCACGCCGCGTCCGGCCTCGCGGTGCCGTACGACCGCCTGCTGATCGCGACCGGTTCGAAGCCGTTCATCGTGCCGGTGCCGGGCCACCAGCTGCCGGGCGTGATCGGCTTCCGCGACATCAGCGACGTCGACACGATGCTGGAAGCCGCACGCGCGGGCGGGAAGGCCGTCGTCATCGGCGGCGGCCTGCTCGGCCTGGAAGCGGCCAACGGCCTGCTGCGCCAGGGGATGGAAGTCGCCGTCGTGCACGTGACGGGCAGCCTGATGAACCAGCAGCTCGACCCACCCGCCGCGGAACTGCTGCGCGCGAGCCTGGAGCAGCGCGGCCTGCGCATCCTGCTGAACCGCCAGACCGTCGCCATCGAGGGCGAGGACCGCGTGCGTTCCGTGCGCTTCGAGGGTGACGAGACCGTGGACGCCGACCTCGTCGTGATGGCGGCCGGCGTGCGCCCGAACGTCGAGCTGGCGAAGGCCGCCGGCCTGCACTGCGAGCGCGCGATCGTCGTCGACGACACGCTGCAGACCTACGACCCGCGCGTGTACGCCGTGGGCGAATGCGTGCAGCACCGCCGCGCCACGTTCGGCCTCGTCGCGCCAATCTGGGACCAGGCACGCGTCGCCGCCGCCCACCTCGCAGGCTCGGGCCACCGCCGCTACGTGCAGCAGGCCACCGCGACGAAGCTGAAGGTGACGGGCGTGGACCTGTACTCGGCCGGCGACATCGTCGGCGGCGAAGGCAGCGAAGACCTCGTGCTGCGCGACCGCCGCGGCGGCATCTATAAACGTCTCGTCGTCGCGGGCAACCGCCTGACGGGCGCCGTGTTGTACGGGGACGTCGCGGACGGTCCCTGGTACTTCGACCTGATTCAACAGCGGACGGACATCTCGTCCATCCGCGACCAGTTGCTGTTCGGCCGAGCGGCCTGACGAGGAGTTGCACATGAAGTTGTCCGCCATCCCAACCACCATCAAAACGACGTGCCCGTACTGCGGTGTCGGCTGCGGCGTCAGCGCCCAGGTCTTGCACTAAAACCCATCTCGCCCCCAACTAGCCGGACCTACATCGCGTATCCCGGGTGCGGGTTAAAAAA
>NZ_JBKYMO010000334.1:0-6383 GCF_047302915.1 Massilia sp. CT11-108
CGCTGGGACGGCGCCGTCCCAGCGGGTACGCGCGGCACACGTAGTAGGCGGAAAAGCCCGCCGCGTACGCGAACCAGAGCGCCAGCGGCACGGCGAACAGCACGCTCGCCCCCCAGCCCGCGCCGCTGACGGCCAGCATGGCCGCCAGCAGCAGGCCCAGCATCAGCCAGGCCAGCAGGTAGAGCGCCGTCGCGCGCCAGCTCGCAAAAATACCTTGCACTGGCCGCGCCTTTAGTTGCGCACTTCCACGCCGCCCATGATGGCGTAGCCGGTGATGACGAGGCGCTTGCTGGCGTCGGGCGGCCGGGCCGTCTTTTCCGCGAAGCCGCCCATCACGGGCGTGCCGTTCAGGACGACGGTCCAGTCGGGCGGAACCTTGATGTTGATGCCGCCCCAGACCGTGAAGATGTTGATCACGGCTTCCTTGACGATGGACGCGTCGCGCAGGTCGAGCGCGCAGCCGCCCATCACGGCCGTGATCTCGCCGCCGCGGAAGTCCTGCGTGCTGACGCGCCGCTCGAAACCGCCCAGCACGGCGACGATGTCGACGACGTTGTCCGGACTCGCGCCTGCGGCAACGTCATCGCGCGCCACCCGCCCCGGGCCCAGCGAGCGGTACAGCACGAGACCGCCGAGCGCGATCATCACGAGCGGCCACAGCGTGCCCCAGCTGATGGTGAAGTAGCCCATGCGGCTGACGATCATCAGGAGGCCGACCGCGATCAGCACGCCGCCCATGTAATTGCCGCTGCGGCCGCTGCGCGTCCCGTTGCCGAACAGCGCGACGCAGCCGGCCACGATGAAGGCGAGCGGCCAGAACCCGATCGCATGGCGGAAATTCAGGATATCGAGGTTATCGAGCAGGAACAGGACGCCCATGCCCACGACGAGCAGGCCCAGCACGACCTGGCTCGACGCGCGGTTCGTGTTATTTTCCATGGCCGTCCCCTCCCTTCTGGCCGAAGCGGCGCTCGGCGATCGGCCGGATCGCCATCGTGATGCCGCTGATGATGATGAACAGGGGCCAGCTGTTGCCGAACGTGAGGCCCCACAGGCCCTCGAGCACGGCGAACAGCCACAGGCCGATGAAGACGGTCCACAGGCCGTTGGAGAATTCGCGGGCGCTCGGGTAGCCGATGGTCTGGTTGATGCCCACGACGACCAGCAGCAGCGGCGCATAATGCCACAGCGAGCGGACGTCGAACACATCCATCTGGTCCAGCAGGAAGGCCACGCCCAGCCCCACCAGGACCAGGCCCCACAACACCTGGCGCCGCAGGTGGTAGGAAGCTTCGCTATTCATGTTTCCTCCGTTGTGATCGAATGTCGACACGATAACGGAGGTCGGCGCGCGGGTGGAAGTGCTTTTCGGCCAATGGCGGCGCTTTGCCGGTGAATGGCGAAGGGCCCGCCATGTCGCCATGGCGGGCCCTTCGGAAAGCGGATGAATCAGGCCGCGGCTTGCGGACGCTGCCCCTTCTGCTGGTTGCGGTACCTGGCGCGGGCAGCGGCAATCTTGAGGGCTTCGCGCGCGACGTTCATCTTGTGGATCTCCTCGCGCTCTTTCTTGCCGCGGTGCTGGGCCACGTGTTTGCTGCCGATCTTGGCGGTCATGATGCTTCTCCTGTTCGGTGACGGTGAAACTGGTTCAGGAGCGGGAGGCGCCGATCCGGTCGTCCGACGGCATCAGCATGCCCCACCCCAGCTGGCGCCGGATTTCTTCCGGCGTCGGCGGCGGTTTCGGGTCTTTCGAACGCCGCTCGAGGTACTCGCGCACGAGATGCTTGGGGGGGTGGTTCGTCGTCGTCGTGGTCATGGCAACCTCCGCTTCCGTTGAAGCCGGCGCGCTTGCCGCCGGCTTCGAAATTGGTGCCGGTCCTCGAGGCGACCGGCTGACCTGTCGAGGTGGTTGGCCACCTGCGGAAGATCGCTTGGTGCCTCACTCGACGCCTCCATCGTAGCGAGTCCGCCCGGGTCGTAACCGTTAGATGCCGCACACTGTGCGTCCCCATGAGTTCCAGTCCTACAGGCCACCTTCAAAGAGGCCTACGCGGCGTCGAGAAATGCAACAAAAAGGGGGCCGCGGCCCCCTTGCATCCGCTGGCGACGACGTCAGAAACGGTATTTCAGGTTCACGTAGAACTGGCGGCCGCTGACGTCCAGCTTCTGCTGCTCCTCCTCGCTGTAACGATAGTAGGCGCGCTTCACGTTCGTCAGGTTCGTCGCGTCGAACGTGAGCAGCAACTGCGGCGTGAGGTTGACGCTGGCGTTGAAGGCCAGCGTCGTCACCGGCGCGGCCATCGTCGGCGCGGTCGGCATCATGACACCATTGACGCTGTACAGGCCCTGGCTGTTGGCCGTCGGCGCGGGCGCCGTGGAGCTGTTCACGTATTCGCTGCGGTAGTTCGCGACGAGGCGCAGCGACACCTTGTCGTTCTCGAAATAGCCGCCCAGGTTCGCGGCCCATTCGGACGCGCCGACCATCGGCCGGCCGTCGTCGACCTTCGTATGTGCGCGGCTGATGTTGCTGGTGAAGCCGAAGCCCGTCGTGCCGAACGGCTGTTCGTACGACAGTTCGAGGCCGGCGATGTGCGCCCCCTGCTGCTCCGACGTCTGGACCGTGTACGTCTTCATCGCCTGCGCGGCGGAATCCCACAGGTCGATCGTGGCGCCGCCCGTGGTGCCGGTCTTCGCATAGCCCTGGATGCGCGAGTAGAACAGGTCCACGCCCACCATCGAGCGGCGCGAGAAATACCACGCCCACGACGCATCGAGGTTGTCCGACGTGAGCGGCTTGATGTCCGGGTTCGGCCCCGTCACGCGGCATCCCTGCGCATCGCACGTCGGCGAGCCGAAGCCGGCGCCGAGCAGGTTGTAGTTCTGGCGGCCCACCGTGCGGCTCGCGCCGAAACGCAGGATCTGGTCCTTCGTCAGCTCGTAGCGCATGTTCATGCTGGGCAGCCAGTTGTTGAAGCGGCGGTCCGTCTTGATGAAATAGTAGGTGTTGCCCGTGTTGTTCTTGAAGGGCTCGTTGTCGTAGACCGGCTGCAGGTCGCCCGACGTCGTGATCGCATCCGGATAGGCCGCGCACGGAATCGCCGGCTGGCCGGGTGCGGCACGCAGGCAGACGCCGGCCGGAATCGGCGTCGGGATGTCGGCGTTGATACGCGTCTGCACGAAGCGCAGGCCCACGTTGCCGGACCAGCGCTCGCCTTCCAGGTTGGCCATCACATAGGCCGCGCCCTGGCGTTCGCGCATGTGCAGTTCGGATGCGATGCGGCGCTCGTACTGGTCGCTCGTCGCCTTGGTCGCGCCCTGGAAATACGCCATCAGCACCGCCGGGTCGAACGTGTAGCCCGTGTTGTCCCAGCCGGCCGGGCCGTCGAGACCCGCGCCGAAGTCGGGCGGCCACGGAATCGTGCCGGTCGGCGCGCCGATCGTGATGTCGCGGTTGTGATAGGCCGGGTAGCGGCGCGCGCTCTCGCGGTGGTGGTCGGCGTAGCGCACGCCGCCTTCGACCGACTGGACCCAGCCCTTGTCGACGCGCCATTCGCCGTCGACCTGGCCGCTCGTCTCGCGGTCCGTCGTCTTCAGGCCGGAGATCGTACGCACCACCAGTTGGTCCGGCTTGGCGCCGGTGCCGTAGTACTTCACGTACGGCGCGTTGTCGACGCCGGCCAGCGCGTACGACACGCCCGTGCCGAAGCTCGCATAGGTCAGGCCCTGGTCGTAGTCCGTCTTGCCGACGCCGCGCGTCGTCGACAGCAGCGTCTTCAGCGTGAGGTCCTGGTTCACGCGCCACTTGCCGTCCAGGTCGAGGAAGGAGCTGGTGGCCCGCGCACCCTGCCGATAAAAGCCTTCCGAGTTGCCGATGTATTGCGGTGGGGTCCCGTCCGCAAACATGATGTCGGCGCTTTTCAGCACGCGCAGCTGGTCGCCGTACATCGTCGTCTCGGTGACGATGACGGGATTGCGGATCGACGCGAACACCTGCTGGCCCTGGGCGCCCACGGTGTTCGGCGCAGTCGCGCCGGTGGCGCCGTCGGCGAGCGACGCTTTACCGAGCAGCATGCTGTAGATGGCGCCGGCCTTCAGGCGGCCGTAGTTCGGTGCCTTCAAGGTGGAAGTAAAGCCTGTGACGGTGACGTCGACGTCCTGGTTCGGCTTGAACTCCAGCGAGAACATGCCGCCCTTGCGGTCGCGCACGCCCTCGACGAATTCCGTGCTCATCGAACCGGGCAGGCGCACGCCGTTCAGGTCCGCGGCCTTGTAGCCGCTGCCGGCCAGCGACGCGTCCGTGATGCCCTTCATGGTGGTCGTGTTGATGACGTCCCAACCGCTGCTCGTGCCGTATGCGAGGCGCGACGCGGAATCGCGCCGGATGTAGCGCTTTTCCGCGAAGCCCTGCAGGATGAAGCCGAACGTGCCCGCCTCGTTCTTCCAGTTCACGGACGCGTTCAGGTCGGGCGCCGTCTTGCCCGGCAGGGTCGCGTAGCTGGCGCCGACGCTGGCCACGCCCGACAGGCGCTCCTTCTGCGCCAGGGGTTTGCGCGTCGTGACATTGATGGTGCCCGCAAGGCCGCCATCGACGATGTTCGCCTGCGACGTCTTGTACACGATGGCCTGGTTCAGGACCGACGACGGCATCAGGGACAGGCTCGTGGACCGGCTGCTCGATGCCTGGTCGGCGATGTACCAGTCGCCGCTGCTGACCGTGTGGCCGTTGAACACGATGAGCGACATGTCCGGATTGGTGCCGCGCATCGCCACCTTTTCCGCTTCGTCGTAGTCGGTGCGCACCGCCACCCCGGGCAGGCGCTGCAGCGAATCGGCGAGGTTCTTGTCGGGCATCTTGCCCACGTCCTCGGCCGTGATCACTTCGACGTTGGCGGTGGCGTCGCGCTTGACGGCCAGCGACTTCGCCATCGACGCGCGGATGCCCGTCACTTCGACCGTCTGCATCTGCGTGCTGCCGGCGTCGTTCTGGGCCAGCGCGGGCGTGCCTGCCACGCCCAGCCATGCCAATGCGACAGCGGCCGCGAGCGGCTTCTGTTTCAACATTTCTCTCTCCTCTGTAGTCATCGTCGGGACCGGTGTTTCCCGGTCTCGCGCCCAGTATTGACTGATGACACAGCGGTTGGATAATGATTACTGTTGAAGAATCTATAACTAAAAGGAATGCTCGGACTGCAATTGTTTTTGACGGCACCGTGCGGCCGGGTTAGCGTAGCGTTTTATCCATCGAGACCCGTCATGCCTCCTGTCCGCGCGCTGCCCGCGCTCCTGCTTTCCATACTCGTTGCCGGCTGCGCGACGCCGCCCGCCGCCACACCGGTTGCCGCGCCGGCCGCCGCCGAACCCAGCCCGACCGCGCAGGCTGCGGCCACGGAGCCGCTCGAGACGATCCTGGGCAAGCCACTGTTCCGCATGCATCCCGTCGAAGCTGGCCGCTACATCGCCTGGGTGCACGAGGCCGAGCCCGACCTGCGCAAGCGCATCGCCGTTATCGGCCGCAAGAACCTCGGCCAGCCGTACCGCCTGAACCTGCTGGGCGAATTTCCGTACCAGGTCCATGACGACCTGCCGATGTTCAGCCTGGATTACAGCGACTGCGTCGTGTTCGCGGAGCACACCTACGCGATGGCCCTGTCGCAGTCGTGGGAAGAATTCTTCTGGATGCTGCAGCGCATCCGCTACCGCGACGGCGTCGTCGGCGTGGCCACGCGCAACCACTACACGGAGATGGACTGGAACGTGGCGAACCGCTGGCTCGTGACGGACATCAGCGCCGACCTGGCCGGCCCGGATGGCCCGGCGTACACGATGACGATCGACCGCGCCCGCTTCCTCAAGACGCGCCACCACACGGACGCCAGCATTCCCGTCGAGACGAGCCGCCAGGCTTACGTGCCGAAGGACCGCGTGACGACCATCGCCGGCCAGCTGCGCGAAGGCGATCTCGTCAACGTGATCTCGACACGCGACGGCCAGTACTGGGCGTCGCACGTGGGGCTCGTCGTGCTCGGGCCGGACGGCGAGCGCCACTTCCTCCATTCCTCCGAGCCGCAGGTGCGCGAGGAAACGTTCGAGTCCTACATGGCCCGCGCCGCCGCGCGCGAGGAACGCAACCGCCAGGCGGGCAAGAACGGCCAGGTGCTCGCCGGCTTCAAGTTCCTGCGCCTGAACGACGACATCGTGGTGCCGCCGATGGCACCGCAGCCGCGCCCGGGCCGTCCTGCCGGCGCCTGAATCCCGCCTCCGCGGGGGGGGGGCCCGCCGGGGGCGGGCGGCCCGGGGGGAGGCCGCGATGTATTGGGTAGGGGCGGCCCGCCCCCCCCCCCCAAATAATAATAAAAGGGGCAGGGGGAGAAGAAAAAAAAAAA
>NZ_JBKYMO010000335.1:0-6373 GCF_047302915.1 Massilia sp. CT11-108
GGCCGCATCGACGGCCAGACCGTGCACGGCAAGACGCCGATGGGCGTGGCGGCGCTGGCGCTGGGGGGACGCCTGCAGCATTGACCGGAGCGGGCTATGATGGCGGTTGCACAACGCCCGCCAGGAGCCCGTCTTGACCGCCATCCTTCCCGACGACGAATCGTTCTGGTCCACCATCCGCGCGCAGTACACGCGCTCGCCCGACTTCCTCAACCTGGAGAACGGCTACTTCGGCATGCCGGCCGATCCCGTGCGCGCGGCGCTCAAGCGTTACCAGGACGAGGTCGATGCCGAGAACGCGTTCTTCCTGCGCGAGCGCTGGCCCGCGCGCCTCGCGCACGTGAAGGCGCTGCTCGCCGGCTTCACCGGCGTCGCGGCCGATGAGCTCTTGATCACCCGCAGCGCCGTCGAGTCCTTGAACATCGTGTTCCAGGGTTATCCGTTCGAACCGGGCGACGCGATCCTGATGGCGCGCCACGACTACGACTTCAGCCACGACATCGTCCGCATGGTCGCGGCGCGCAAGGGCCTGACCGTCATCGAGGTGGACGTGCCCCACGACGTGGAAGACGAAGACGCGATCGCGGCACTGTACGCGGACGCGATCACGCCACGCACCCGCGTGCTGCTGATCACGCACATCGTGCACCGTACCGGCCGCATCATGCCGGTGGCGCGCCTGGGCGCGCTGGCCCGGGAGCGTGGCATCGACCCCATCGTCGACGGCGCGCACGCGCTCGCGCAACTGGACTATACGATCCCGCAACTGGGGACGCAGATCGCCGCGTTCAACCTGCACAAATGGGTCGGCGCGCCGCTGGGCACGGGCCTGCTGTACATCGCACGCGAACGCATCGCGGACATCGCCCCGCTGTACGGCGACGTGACGTCCGGCCGCACCGACATCGACAAGCTGGGCGCGTTCGGCACCGTGCCGCCGGCGCCGGTCATGGCGATCGAGGATGCGCTGGCGTTCCACGCCTCGATCGGGTCCGGCAACAAGGAAGCGCGCCTGCGCTGGCTCGCGCGGCGCTGGATGGACCAGGTGCGCGACCTGCCGGGCGTGCGCGTGTACACCCCGTGCGATCCGGCCCTGCATGGCGCGCTGGGCGCGTTCGGCATCGACGGCGTGCCCGCCGCCGAGGTCGTGCGGCGGCTGATGGATGACCACCGCATCTTCACCGTCATCCGCAAATTCGGCGGCACCGAGATCGTGCGCGTGACGCCGCACCTGTACAACGGGCCCGAAGACCTCGATGCGCTGGCGGATGCGATCCGTCAGTGGGCGCCGCCCAGGTAGGCCGCGACCACCTTCGGATCGTTCTTCAGGCTCGCGGCGGGGCCGTGCACGGCGATGCTGCCGTTCTCCAGCACATAGCCGTAATCGGCCACGTTCAGCGCGGCCTGGGCGAACTGCTCGACGAGCAGCATGGTGACGCCTTCCGTCTTCAGGCGCGCGATGATACGGAAGACTTCGTCCACGAGGATGGGCGCGAGGCCCATCGACGGTTCGTCCAGCAGCACGACGTCCGGATTCAGCATGACGGCGCGCGCCATCGCCAGCATCTGCTGCTCGCCGCCCGACAGGGTGCCGGCCAGCTGCGTGCGGCGTTCCTTCAGGCGCGGGAACAGTTCGAGTGCCCGCTCCAGGTCGTGCTGCACGTCGCCTTTCGGCCGCGAGCGCGTGAATCGCGGGAAGGCCCCCAGCAGCAGGTTGTCCGTGACCGTCATCGTCGCGAACACGCGCCGCCCCTCCGGCGAATGGGCGAGGCCCGCGCGCGCGATGCGATGCGAATCCATGCCGGTGATGTCGCGGCCGGCCAGGGTCACTTTACCGCCGCGCGGCTTGATCATGCCGGAGATGGCGCGCATGGTCGTCGTCTTGCCGGCCCCGTTGGAACCGATCAGCGTGACGAGCTTGCCCTTCGGGACCTCGAGCGAGATCCCGTGCAGCACTTCGACCTTGCCATAGGCCGCGTGCAGGTTGTCGATGGTGAGCATGCGGTCTCCTCAGACGGCGGCGGATGCGGCGGGTTCGCCGGCACCGCCCAGGTAGGCCTCGATCACGCGCGGGTCGGACTGCACGCGCGCCGGCGATCCTTCGGCGATCTTCTGGCCGAAATCCAGCACGGTGACGGTGTCCGAGATCGACATCACGACGTCCATGTGGTGCTCGATGAGGACGATGGTGATGCCGTGGTCGCGGATCTTGCGGATGATGGCCATCAGCTCGCGGATGTCCGGTGCCGTCAGGCCCGCGGCCGGTTCGTCCAGCAGCAGCAGGCGCGGGTCGAGCGCCAGCGCGCGGCCGATCTCCAGCAGGCGCTGCTTGCCGTAGGGGAGGTTGCGCGCTTCCTCGTCCGCCAGGTCGGCGAGGCCGACGAAGCTCAGGATCGCCGCGGCGCGCGCCCGTGCGGCCAGTTCCTCGCGCAAACGGCGCGGCGTGTGCAGCATGGCGTCGAACACGTTCGAGCGGAAGCTGTGGTGCAGCCCGACGAGGATGTTTTCCGTCGCCGTCATCTCGCCGAACAGCTGCACGTTCTGGAACGTCCGCGCGATGCCGCCCAGCGCGATCTGCGCGGGCGTGCGGCCCGTGATGCCGCTGCCGGCAAAGACCACCCGGCCGGCCGTCGGTTTATAAATGCCGGTGAGGACGTTCATCATCGTGCTCTTGCCCGAGCCGTTCGGTCCGATCAGGCCGTGCACGGTGCCGCGCGCGACGGTCAGGTCGACCTGGTTCAGCGCCTTCAGGCCGCCGAACTGCATCAGCACCTGCTCGACTTTCAGCAGGTCGCCGCCGGCGGCTTCCGCCTGCGGGACGCCTGCAAAAGGATCGCCGCCGTGGTCGGCCAGCGCGCGCGCATGCTGGCGCCCGCGACCCAGCACGTCGCGCAGGAAGCCGACGATGCCCTCCTGCAGGTAGTAGACGACGAACAGCGTCATGAGGCCGAAGATCGTGAGGCGCCAGTCGACCATGCTTTGCAGCTTGTAGGAGACGACGGCCAGCGCCAGCGTCGCCACGACGGGCACGATGACGCGGCGCGCGGTCGTCTTGCGGCGCGCGAGCAACAGGCCCGCGACGACGACGGCGAGGATCGCGGCGCCGACGGCGATGCGGCGGAACAGGTCGATGTCGGACAGGAGGCTCGGCAGCATCACGACGATCACGGCGCCGATCAGCGCGCCGCTGCGGGTCTTGCGGCCGCCCATGATCACGGCGAGCAGGAACAGGATCGTCAGCTCGAAGTTGTACGTGTTGGGCGAGATGTATTGTTCGGAATACGCATAGAGGCTGCCCGCGAGGCCCGCGAAGCCGGCGCTGATCACGAATGCATACACTTTATAACGGTACACGGAGACGCCCATGCAGTCCGACGCGATGGGGCTGTCCCGAAGGGCCTCGAACGCGCGGCCGATGTGCG
The DNA here is from genome assembly GCF_047302915.1 of Massilia sp. CT11-108. Lineage (NCBI taxonomy): Bacteria > Pseudomonadati > Pseudomonadota > Betaproteobacteria > Burkholderiales > Oxalobacteraceae > Massilia > Massilia sp. CT11-108. The sequence goes on from NZ_JBKYMO010000335.1 coordinate 3,423, forward strand.
ATTTCAGCAGCCGGTGCACGAGCAGCAGCGACACGATCATCAGCGCGGCCACGGCATAGTAGTACTCGACTTCCGTCAGCTCGTGGCCGGCCACGCTGGGCTTCGTCAGCATGATGCCCATCGGGCCTTCGGTGAGGAAGGTCATCTCGTTGATGAGGATTTGCACGATGGTGCCGAAGGCCAGCGTCACCATCGCGAGATACGGCCCCGTCACCCGTAGGGCGGGGAGGGCGAGGATCGCGCCGAACAGCGCCGCGCCCGCGATGCTGGCGGGGAGCGTGAGCCACCACGCGGCGCCCAGCTTCATCACCAGCACGCCCGTCACGTACGAGCCCACGCCGAACAGGCCGGCATGGCCCAGCGACACCTGGCCCGTGTAGCCGACGACGATGTCGAGGCCGAACAGCAGGATCGCGTAGATCAGGATCGTCTCGACGAGGTGGATGTAGTACGGGTTCCCGACCAGCACGGGAAAGGCGGCCAGCAGCGCGATGCCCGCGATCGCGCCGCCCCAGGTCAGCTTGTTCATCGTCATACCTTCTTGATGGCGGCCTTGCCGAACAGGCCGGACGGCTTCACGGCCAGCACGAGCAGCAGCAGGACGAGGCCCGGCACTTCCTTGTAGCCGGTCGACAGGTAGAAGCCGGTCGCCGTCTCCGCGATGCCGAGGATGATGCCGCCGACGATGGCGCCCATGCCCGACGTCAGCCCGCCGATGATCGCGACGGCGAACGCCTTCAGGCCCAGCGACGCGCCCATCGTGGCGCTCGTGAGCGTCAGCGGCGCGACGAGGGCGCCGGCGAAGGCGGCCGTCGCCGACGACAGCGCGTACGAGAACGTGATGACCATGCCGGTGTTGATGCCCATGAGGCCCGCCGCGTCGCGGTCGTTCGCGGTGGCGACGACGGCCTTGCCGTAGATGGATTTGCGGTTGAAGATCTCGACGGCGAACATGATGGCGAGCGCGCCGACGATCACGGCGACCTGCATCGGCTGCACGTTCGCGCCGAGCACGGTGAACGGTTCGGACGACAGCGGCGAAGGGAAGGGCAGCACGTCCTTGCCCCAGATGTTCTCGGCCACGTTCTTGAAGATGATGGCGAGGGCGATGGTCGACATGATCCAGCCGAATTCCGACTTGATGCGGATCGCGGGCCGCACGGCGATCCATTCGACGAACACGCCCTGCAGCGCGCCGAACAGGACGACGATGGGAATCATCAGCCAGTAGCCGAGATAAGGCCCGCCGTGGATGGTGCCGACGAGCGACAGGCCGACGAGCGCGCCGAGCATCAGCGCCTCGCCCTGGCCGAAGTTGAGGGTGCCGGACGTGGCGAACGTGAGCTGGTAGCCGAACGCGATCACGGCATAGATCATGCCGAGTGCGATGCCGGACACGACGAGTTGGAGCAGGATCTCCATGGTTCCTCCGGGAGCAGACGCGTGAATCCAGTAACGTCGTTCCCGCGCAGGCGGGAACCTAATTTGCGTGCGTAACGACGGCGCAAACAAAATTGGGTCCCCGCCTTCGCGGGGACGACGTTATTTGGCCTGCACCACTCGCCCATCCTTCACTTCACCGAACTTGGTGTTCTCGAAGTTGATGGCCTCGTGGTCCGCATGCGAGTACGGCTTGTTGTAGGTGGTGACGACGCCTTCGACCGGCAGCGTGAGGTTTTCCAGCGCGGCGGCGATCTTCGGTCCTTCGGTACTGCCGGCCTGCTGGATGGCGGCGGCCAGCAGGTACACGGAATCGTAGCCCTGCGCTGCCGACACGGCCGACGGCATGCGGCCGCCCGGCGGGTTGTAGGCCTTGATGTAGGCGTCGATGAACGCCTTGCGCTTCGGCGTGTCCGGGTTCTGGATGAAGGTCTGCGGCATGCGGGTGCCGTCGCCGTTCTTGCCCGCGTTGTCGATGAAGTTGGCCATCGCGAGCGTCCAGCTGCCGACGATGGGCACTTTCCAGCCGAGCTTCTGCATGCCGTTGGCGATCTGCGCCAGCTCGGGGCCGATGCCGTAGGTGAGGACGACGTCGGCGCCGGCCTGCTTGGCGCGCAGCAGCTGCGCCGTCATGTCGACGTCGCCGATGTTGTACTTCTCGACGACGACCGGCTTCACGCCCTTCTTCTCGAGCACCTTCTCGAGGTCTTCGCGGCCCAGCTGGCCGTAGTTGGTGGAGTCGGCGAGGATCGCGGGCTTCTTGAAACCGCGGCGCGCGATCGCTTCCTCGACGATCATCGCGGACTGGATGGTGTCGTTCGCGGAGTTGCGGAAGATGTAGTTTTGCGGCTGGTTCGCGAACTGCTTCGTGACGATGGAGCCGGTGGCCACGTTGTTCATCACGGGGATCTTCGCCTGCTGGTAGAAGCGCTGCGAGGCGAGGGCCACGCCGGTGTTGATGTAGCCGACGGTGGCGACGACGCGCTCCTTGTTGATGAGTTCCTGCGCGACCTGCACGCCGCGTTCGTTCTTCGCTTCGTCGTCGCGTTCGACCAGTTCGACCTTGCGGCCCAGCACACCACCCTTGGCATTGATTTCAGCGACGGCGAGACGGACGCCATCGCGCATCGACACGCCCATCGGCGCCGACCCGCCCGTGAACGGACCGGACACGCCGATCTTGACCGGCTCCGCCGCCATGCCCGACATCGAAAAACCCAACACTACCCCTGCAACCAATGCCTTTACCTTGAAATTCATTGTCGTCTCCGTAGTCGTATTCTCGTTTTACGCCGGGCGCCGCGGACCAGTGCCGGGCCCATCGTGAGCCGATTGTAGAATAGCAATCAGACAACAGCAATCGATTGATGTGACGCGATGCAACATGCGTCATTCATGCAAACGCGTAAGGAAAGCGTCAGGCAGCAGGGGTACGGACGAAAAAAAAGCTGCGCCGAAGCGCAGCCTTTTCGGTACGGCGGAGGTCAGCGGTGACGCCACCCGCCCCGATG
>NZ_JBKYMO010000336.1:0-6368 GCF_047302915.1 Massilia sp. CT11-108
CGGGCGCGAACGGCAAGTGGCCGAAGTAGGCGAACGACGCACGCTGGGGCGCGCCGACGTTCGTGTCGATGCAGTCCGCGCCGGCCGGCAGGCGCGCGGCGATCTGCTGGGCCACGCTGGCGTAGCTCTTGCCGTAGTTCAGGTCCGGCAGGAACAGCGTCATCAGCAGCACCCACAGCAGGATCAGGCCGCCCGACGACAGCACCACGGCCCGCCACAGCACGGAAGGCTGGCGCGACAGGCGCCAGTGCACGAGGAAGATCCAGCCGACCGTCGTTGCGGCCGCGACGAGGAAGGCGACGATGCCGAATTCCGGCTTGAAGCCCGGGACCAGCTTGAGGGCGTTCTTGGCGAATTGCGCGGGCCAGCCCGTCAGCTTGGCGATCCAGAACACCCAGACGAGGCCGCCCAGCAGCGTCAGAACCATCACGGAGAACCAGTCGATCGCATTGATCGCGCCGCGCTTCATCGTCGGCAGGCCGAACGCGGCCATCAGCGCCATCGGCGGCAGCAGCTTCAGCAGGTCGCCGCTTTCGGGAATCGGGTCGCACAGGATCACGAGCGTCAGCACGCCGACGAAGCAGGTCGGCAGGATGATGTGCAGCAGCCCGTGCTGGCGGCGCCAGGCCCAGGCGGTCCAGGCGGCGAACGGCCACGCCGGCCAGAAATACCAGATGCCGACGCGGAAGAAGGCCTTGATCGCATGCCAGCCTGGCACGCTCAGCTGCTCGGCATTCCAGGCCAGCCAGCCGCCGACGGGCGACAGGCCGTACGGATGCGCCAGCGTGGCCGGGATGGCCCATACGAGCGTGATGAGCAGCGCGGTGCCCGCGGCCTGGCCGAGATGGCGCAGCAGGGAGGCCGACGGCAGCTTGAGGAAGCGGATGCACAGGTACAGGGCGGCCAGCAGGGCCAGCGGCGGCGCGAAGCCGCGCGTCAAGGTGAGCAGGCCCAGCGCTGCGCCGACGTACACGGCGTTGCGCGGCGTGCTGTCCTCGATATAGCGCACCGAGCGGAACAGGAACCACGACAGCAGCGCGCCCTGCAATGTGACGGCCAACGTCTCGTGGCTGTGCAGCAGCAAGCCCAGGCAGCCGAGGTAGATCAGGACGGCCGTGTCGGCCAGTGTGCGGCCATAATCGTCCGGCTCGGGCTGGCCGCCGAAGGCCAGGCGCAGCGGCTGGGCTTCCGAACGCCGGCCGAGGTGGAATGCCGTGTGCCACAGCGATACCGTGCCGAGCGCGAAGATGCCGATGGTCGAGATGCGCGCCCCGAGCACGTCGCCCAGGAGCCAGCCGAACAGTTTGATGCACAGTGCGCCGAGCCAGAACGCCAGCGGCCCTTCCTCGGGCGCGGGAAGGCCGGCGATGTGCGGCATCAGCCAGTCCTGGATGCCGCCGTGCGCCATCGTCCACATGATGCCGAAGCTGGCGGCATCATCCTTCCACGGGTCACGCCCGATCAGGCCCGGCAGGATGTACAACAGGCCGAGTGCGTACAAAGCCCAGCGTGGCAGCGCGAGGGTGGCGGCGGCGGGTAGGCGGACGGGTTTCATCGATAGCGCGCGAAGTAATGCAATAAATTAATGTCGCGTAGTATAAGGGGACCGTGGCAAAGCGTCGCGGGTGGTATTGCTACGAGGCGTAACGTGGGTGGGCAACGACGAAAAAAAAGGAAGCCCCCGGGCTTCCTTTGGGGAGGCCCGAAGGCTTCCCGGATGTTCGCTCGTCGGGAATTAGCCGTTGGCGACGCTGGTCTTCGAACCGACCGAGCCGAACTTCTGGCGGAATTTTTCAACGCGGCCAGCGGTGTCGACGATCTTGTGCTTGCCGGTAAAGAACGGGTGCGATTCAGCGGACACCTCGATCTTGACCAGCGGGTAGTCTTTACCTTCGAAATTGATGGTTTCGCGGGTAGAGATGGTCGAACGGGTGATGAATTTGAAATCGCAGGACAGGTCGTGGAACACGACTTCGCGGTAATCCGGATGGATATCGGTCTTCATGGTTTTGCCTTGGTTAGGTTGGTAGCCAAACGGCACTTCGTCGGTCGACCTGCTTCTTGACCCGATTGCCGATCACTTGCCAGGGTTGGATACGGAACCGGCGATTATAAGCCAGCCCTGCGCCCAAGGCAACCGGCGCTGTTGCTGCGCCGTTTCTGCACCGTTCAGGCGCCATGCAGGCGCGACATCATGGTGAGGATCATGCCGCCGAAACCGAGGCCGAAGCCGATGAGCATCGTGATGGCGGTTGCCGCCATCCACTTGCTCAGGTGGGCCGATTGGCCATGGATGTCAGCCTTGAGTTCGGCCTTCAGTTCCGACAGGTCTGCTTTGTTGGGTAACATGGTCAGCGTGGTGTCGAAGCGGGTTTCGAGAACCGTCAGCCGGCGGTCGAGCACGACGTCCTTGTCGTGCCGCGCCGGGACGTCGCGTAATTCGTTGAAGATCATCTTGGCCTCCATGGTTGTCTTGGTGCGGATTTTCCGCGCCCGTACCACCCTCGGCTTGACCTAGATGAATCGTACCGCATAAAGCAGAAAAGGCGAGTACGACTCGCCTTTTCCGTTCGATGCCAGGGCTGGAGGATCAGCCGCCGCGACGCATCAGGTCGAAGAATTCGACGTTGGTCTTGGTCGCGCGCATCTTGTCGAGGATGAACTCCATCGCCTCGATCTCGTCCATCGAGTACAGCAGCTTACGCAGGATCCAGATCTTCTGCAGCTGGTCCGGCTTGATCAGCAGTTCCTCGCGGCGGGTGCCCGACTTGTTCAGGTTGATCGCCGGGTAGACGCGCTTCTCGGCCAGGCGGCGCTCGAGGTGGACTTCCATGTTGCCGGTGCCCTTGAATTCCTCGTAAATCACGTCGTCCATGCGCGAGCCGGTCTCGATCAGCGCGGTCGCGACGATCGTCAGCGAGCCGCCTTCCTCGACGTTACGCGCGGCGCCGAAGAAACGCTTCGGACGCTGCAGCGCGTTGGCGTCGACGCCGCCGGTCAGCACCTTGCCCGAGGCCGGGATCACGGTGTTGTAGGCGCGTGCCAGGCGGGTGATCGAGTCCAGCAGGATCACGACGTCCTTCTTCATCTCGACGAGGCGCTTGGCCTTCTCCAGCACCATCTCCGCGACCTGCACGTGACGGGTGGCCGGTTCGTCGAAGGTCGACGCGACGACTTCGCCGCGCACCGAGCGTTGCATCTCCGTCACTTCCTCGGGACGTTCGTCGATCAGGAGGACGATCAGCGTGCAGTCCGGGTGGTTGGCGGTGATCGCGTGGGCGATGTGCTGCAGCATGACCGACTTGCCCGACTTCGGCGAGGCGACCAGCAGGCCGCGCTGGCCCTTGCCGATCGGCGAGATCAGGTCGACGATGCGGCCGGTGATGTTTTCCGCGCCGTTCATGTCGCGCTCGAGGCGCAGCGGCTCGTTCGGATGCAGCGGCGTCAGGTTCTCGAACAGGATGCGGTGTTTCGAGGCTTCCGGCGATTCGCCATTGACCTTGTCTACCTTCACCAGCGCGAAGTAGCGCTCGCCGTCCTTCGGCGTGCGGACCTCGCCTTCGATCGAGTCACCCGTATGCAGGTTGAAACGGCGGATCTGCGATGGCGAGATGTAGATGTCGTCGGTGGAAGCCATGTAGCTCGCATCCGGCGAACGCAGGAAACCGAACCCGTCCGGCAACACTTCGAGCGCACCGTCGCCGAAAATCTGTTCGCCCTGTTTCGCGCGCTTCTTGAGGATCGCGAACATCAGTTCTTGTTTGCGCAGGCGAGCTGCGTTGTCGATATCCAGGCTGATCGCCATCTCCAGAAGGGCGGAGACGTGCATTGCCTTCAGTTCAGATAAGTGCATGTGTCGGGTGTCCCGTGACGGGAAAGTAAAGGTAGGGGAGGGAACTGCGTGGGTTAATCAAAGGGATAGGATCGGAATCGATCGCCTACCCGGTCCGGAACAGGCGGCAGTGCGGGCGCGCTGCCGCCACCTATGGTATCAGATGTTGCTATCGATGAAAGCAGTCAGCTGGCCTTTTGCCATTGCGCCGACTTTCTGGGCGGCTGCGACACCGTTCTTGAACAGGATCAGCGTGGGGATGCCGCGGATGCCGAACTTGGCCGGAACGGCCTGGTTCGCATCGACGTCCATCTTCGCGATCAGCAGCTTGCCGTCGTATTCTTTCGCGACTTCTTCCAGGATCGGCGCGATCATCTTGCAGGGGCCGCACCACTCGGCCCAGAAGTCGACCAGGACCGGGCGCTCGGATTTGAGCACGTCGGTTTCGAAAGATGCATCGCTGATGTGTTTGATGTTTTCGCTCATGTTTTCCTCAAGAGAGGTAAGTAATTAACGCCTGCAGGTCTTTCGGACTCTCGTCGATCCTGCTCGGTAGTGTCAGCCGGTTCCCGTACTTGTCAGACTGGCTTGCTGCACAAAGGTGGTGCCAATGTGTGCAATATTCAATAGTGGAAGAGCTGCAAGAGGATGTCAGGCGGGGTTTAATCGGAATAATAACCGATTTTTTTGGAACGTGTTCGTGAGCTTTGTACAAAATCTCAACATGCTCAAGGTTCCTGATTGACCTCACCAATTATCACCACAATCAGCCGACGCTGCCCGTGAATTTATATAAATGTCCCGGGTGCCACATCGTCACGACCGAGGCCACCCGGCCGCCCGACGTCGTGCGGCGCTTGAGCACGAGGCACGACGTGCCGGGTGCGACACCGAGCATCTCCGCCACTTCGCGCGGCGCCGGCAGCGCTTCGATGCTGTACGTGGCACCCTGCAGCGGCGCCGCTTCCATCAGGTGTTCGTTGGGCGTGATGCGCGCGAAGTCCTGGTCCAGGTAGGCGGGCGCGCAGGCCGGATTGACCCAGCGGTCCTCGACCTGGATCGGCTGGCCGTTCTCGTCGTGGACGATCAGCGAATGGAACAGCGGCGTGCCGGGTTCCAGTTCGAACTGGCGCGCCAGCGTCTCGCCCGCCGGGCTGTGTTCCAGCAGGCGCGGATGGCTCGCATGCACGTGGCCGCGCGCGCGCACCTCGTCGGCGATGTTGCGGATCTCGACCAGCGTCGCCTGGTACTTCTGCGGTGCGACGTAGGTGCCCGAACCCTGGCGGCGCGTGAGCACCTGTTCCGCCGTCAGCTCGCGCACGGCGCGGTTGACGGTCATGCGCGAGACGCCGAACTGGCGCACGAGCGCCTGCTCGGACGGCACCAGGTCGCCTTCCTTCCAGCGGCCCGACGCGATCTCGCCGAGCAGATAATCCTTGATACGCTGGAAAATGGGCGTGCTGTCTTGCGCGATCTGTTCGTCCAAACTACTCTCCGGAATCTGTCACCTCGTCGGGGAGGTGACATTCTAGCATCGCGAATTCGAAAGCAAGACCCGAAGTGTTTGCCGCAACGCCCGCGCTTACGATGGGGCCATCGAGAATCTGGAGACCGAGATGAACACCGCCACCATCCCCCAATCCGCTGCCGCCTGGCTCACCGACGACGAGCGCTGGGCCGCCGTGGTCGCCCGCGCGCGCGAAGCCGACGGCCAGTTTTATTATTCCGTGCGCAGCACGGGCGTGTACTGCCGGCCCTCGTGTCCGTCGCGCACGCCGCGCCGCGCCAACGTCGCTTTCCACGCGACGCCGCACGATGCCGAGGCGGCGGGTTTTCGCGCCTGCCTGCGCTGCCGCCCGGACGCGGCGCCGCTGGCCGAACGCCAGGCCGAGGCCGTGGCGAAGGCGTGCCGCCTGATCGAGGCCGCCGAGGAAGAACCGGACCTCGCCAGCCTGGCCGAGGCCTGTGGCATGAGCCGCTTCCACTTCCATCGCATCTTCAAGGCGCACACGGGCATCACGCCGAAGGCCTATGCGGCGGCGCGCCGGGCCGAGCGCTTGAAGCAGGGGCTGGCGCAGGCGGGCAGCGTCACCGCGGCCGCCTACGACGCCGGCTTCAATTCCAGCGGCCGCTTCTATGCCGCGTCGTCCGGCGTGCTGGGCATGACGCCGAAACGCTATCGCGCGGGCGGCGGCGGGGAAGCGATCCGCTTCGCCGTGGCGGCGTGCTCGCTGGGCGCGCTGCTCGTCGCCGCGACCGACAAGGGCATCTGCTGCATCCTGCTGGGCGACGATCCGGACGCCCTCGTGCGCGACCTGCAGGACCGCTTTCCGAAGGCCGAGCTGATCGGCGCCGAACCCGGCTTTGAACGCACGGTGGCGCAGGTCGTCGCCTTCGTCGAGGCGCCGCGTCTCGGGCTCGACCTGCCGCTCGACGTGCGCGGCACCGCGTTCCAGCAGCGCGTGTGGCAGGCGCTGCGCCAGATCCCGGCCGGGCAGACGGTCGGCTACGCCGAACTGGCCGCGCGCCTCGGCAT
>NZ_JBKYMO010000337.1:0-6358 GCF_047302915.1 Massilia sp. CT11-108
TCCGGCCATCAAGGCCGTCGGCTTCACCGGTTCGCGCCAGGGCGGCCTCGCCCTCGTGCGCACGGCGAACGCCCGCAAGGAACCGATCCCCGTCTACGCCGAAATGAGCAGCATCAATCCGGTCTTCATCCTGCCGGGCGCCCTCGCTGCAGGCGGCGCGAAACTGGCCGGCGCGTTCGTCGACTCGCTGACCCTGGGCGTGGGCCAGTTCTGCACGAACCCGGGCCTCGTCATCGCCCTCGCCGGCGCTGACCTCGACGCCTTCCGCGCGTCCGCCGCCGAAGCGCTCGCAGCCAAGGGCGCCGGCACGATGCTCACCGCGGGCATCCACCAGGCCTATGTCGACGCCGTCGGCCGCCGCTCCGGCATCGAGGGCGTGCAACTGGTCGGCCAGGGCAGCGCCGAAGGCACGGGCTGTGCCGCGCAGGCCGCGTTGTACGCCTGCGACGCCGCCACGTACATCGCCAGCCCGGCGCTGGACGAAGAGATCTTCGGCCCGGCATCGCTGGTCATCGCCTGCCGCGACGAAGCGGAGATGCTGGCGGTCGCACGCCACCTGGAAGGCCAGCTGACGGCCACCGTCCATGCGACGGCCGCCGACCGCGAACTCGCGGGCAGCCTGCTCCCGACGCTGGAGCGCAAGGCCGGCCGCGTGCTGTTCAACGGCTTCCCGACAGGCGTCGAAGTGTCGCACGCGATGGTGCACGGCGGCCCGTTCCCGGCCACGTCGGACAGCCGCTCGACGTCCGTCGGCGCCACCGCCATCGGGCGCTTCCTGCGTCCGGTGTGCTACCAGGACGTGCCGGCGGATCTGCTGCCGGAATCCCTGCGCGACGACAATCCGCTGGGCCTCGCGCGCATGGTCGACGGCACTTTGCAGCTCGCAAAATGATCATCAAGTAGAGCGGAGTAGCACTCAACTGCGCGCGGGCGGCTGGTACGATGTGCCGGCCGCCCGCCACGGCCGGAGGAGACGCCGGCCACGCGTACGTCAGCATAATCAAACATAAGGCCTGACCATGACCCGCAATCGCACCGGCGACGCCGCAGTCGCCAGCCCCGCCGCCCGGCCCGCCGGCGGCAACTACCGGTGGACCATCTGCGCGCTGCTGTTCTTCGCCACCACCGTCAACTACCTCGACCGCCAGGTGCTGAGCCTTCTCGCGCCGTCGCTGTCGAAGGAATTCGGCTGGTCCAACACGGACTACGCCAACATCGCCGCCGCCTTCCAGTTCATCTACGCGATCGCCCTGCTGTTCGCGGGCAGGATCGTGGACCGCCTCGGCACCAAGACCGCGTACATCCTCGCTATCGTCATCTGGTCGGCCGGCGCCGTCGCCCATGCGTATTCGATCGAGCTGGGCAACGGCCTGAAATCGCTGCTCGGCCTTGCCGTGCCGGCCTCCGTCCTCGGCTTCATCATCGCCCGCACGATCCTCGCGATCGGCGAAGCGGGCAACTTCCCGGCCGCGATCCGCGCCACGGCGGAATACTTTCCCAAGTCCGAGCGTTCGTTCGCGACGGGCATCTTCAATTCCGGCGCCAACATCGGCGCGATCCTGGCGCCGCTGACGGTGCCGGTGCTCGCCGCGATCTGGGGCTGGCAGGCCGCGTTCATCTGGATCGGCGCCGTCGGGTTCCTGTGGGTCGGGTTCTGGGCGGTCCTGTTCGACGAACCCGCTCGCCAGCGCCGCGTGTCGCGCGCGGAACTCGAATACATCCGCAGCGATGACGCAGGTTCGGCTCCGGTGGCCGCGACCGGCCCCGCCCCCAGCTGGCGAACCCTGCTCGGCCTGCGCCAGACGTGGGCCTTCATCGTCGGCAAATTCATGACGGACGGCGTCTGGTGGTTCTTCCTGTTCTGGCTCCCGAAATACCTGACCGACAAATACGGCATGGCCACGTCGGACCTCGTGTTGCCGCTGGCCGTCCTGTACAGCATGACGATGGTCGGCAGCATCGGCGGCGGCGCGCTGCCGTCGCGCTTCATGCGCCAGGGCAGCGCGCCATACGACAGCCGCATGAAGGCCATGCTCCTGATCGCGTTCTTCCCGCTCGTCGTGCTGCTGGCGCAGCCGCTGGGCCACCTGGGCTACTGGGTGCCCGTGATCCTGATCGGCATCGGCGCATCCGCCCACCAGGCGTGGTCCGCCAACGTGCTGACGATCACGTCGGACCTGTTCCCGCGCCATTGCGTCGCCTCCGTGGTCGGCATCGGCGGTCTGGCGGGCGGCATCGGCGGCGTGCTCGTGACGAAGATCGGCGGCATGCTGTTCGACTACTACGGCGCGCAAGGCCAGATCCAGACGGGCTACATGATCATGTTCTCGTTCTGCGCGCTGGCCTACCTGGCCGCGTGGGTCATCATGAAGGTGCTCGTGCCGACCCAGGACATGGTCCGCCTGCCGGAGGAGCTGGCGCATGCCTGACGCGATCGTGGAAAGAGTGCACGGCGTGAGCTGCGCCGTGGGCGAGAGCCCCGTCTGGCACGCCGGCGAACAGGCATGGTACTGGGTCGACATCCCTGCCCGCCGCATCTGGCGCCTGGACCATGCCTCGGGTGCGACCCGCCACTGGACGGCGGCCGAGATGGTCGCCTGCATCGCGCCGCGCGCCGCGGGCGGCCTGATCGCCGGCATGGAGACGGGCATCTTCACCGTCGACCTGCGGGACGACGGGAGTGTCCGTGCAGAACGTCTCGCCGCGCCGCCCGAACTGGCGCCCGGCATGCGCTTCAACGACGGCCGCACGGACCGCCAGGGCCGCTTCTGGAGCGGCACGATGTGGATGGACATGGCGGCCGCGCTGCCGATCGGACGTCTGTACCGCTACGACGGCGCGGGCCTGTCGGCACCGCTCGTTTCCGGCCTCGTCACCCAGAACGGCCTCGCGTGGTCGCCGGACGGGCGCACGATGTATTTGTCCGACTCGCACCCGACGCGCCGGCGCGTGTGGACGTTCGACTACGACGTCGACGCGGGCGTGCCGCACGACCGGCGGCTGCTCGTCGACATGGCCGCGTACGCGGGCCGGCCGGACGGGGCCGCGATGGACAGCGACGGCTGTTACTGGGTCGCGGGCAATGATGGGGCGAGCCTGCTGCGATTCACGCCGGTCGGGAAGCTGGATCGGGAACTGAAGCTGCCGGTCGCGAAGCCGTCGATGCCCTGCTTCGGCGGGCCGGATCTGGATACCCTGCTGATCACGTCGATCGTGCAGCCGGGGCATGAGGATGATTCGCTGGCGGGGGCGGTGCTTCTCGTGCGCCCCGGCGTGACCGGCGTGCCAGAGGTACCGTTCTCGTAGAGTGGGCGGCCGCCGCCCACGCGGACGTTCGCGTCCTGCCTGCTGTCGCGTGGGCACGGGGTGCCGCATGCGCCCGGCGCCTGCACGGATGGCGCCGATGCGGTATCGTGCTTGTATGAACGACATCCATTTTTACGAACCACGCGCCGGCCACGGCCTGCCGCACGATCCCTTCAACGCCATCGTCGGCCCCCGCCCCATCGGCTGGATCTCCACCAAAAGCCGCGCCGGCATCCTGAACCTCGCCCCGTACAGCTTCTTCAACGCATTCAACTACACGCCGCCGCTCGTGGGCTTCGCCAGCGTCGGTTACAAGGACACCGTCCGCAACGTCGAGGAAACGGGACAGTTCTGCTGGAACCTGGCCACGCGCGCCCTCGCCGACCGCATGAATACCACCTGCGCGATGGTGCCGCCCGACGTCGACGAATTCGCGCTGGCCGGCCTCACGCCCGCCCCGTCGCGCCTCGTGGACGTCCCGCGCGTGCTTGAAGCCCCGGTCTCGTTCGAATGCAGGCTCACCCAGCTCATCCGGCTGCACGACGCGGACGGGCAGCCGGCGCCGAGCTGGCTCGTGCTGGGCGAAGTCGTCGGCGTGCACATCGCCCGCGCCCAGCTGAAGGACGGGGTGTACGACACGGCGCACGCCGGCCACATCCTCCGCGGCGGCGGGCCGGCCGACTATTTCGAGGTCGGTCCGGCGCAACTGTTCCGGATGTTCAGGCCACAGTGATATACCGAATATCTGGCGAAGTAGGCAACATCGCCCGCGATCACGTATGATCGCGTATCGCCGTGGACACGGCGCCCCGTCCGCGCCCGATTCGGCGGCGGATGTCCCGGCCTGCCTCCCCGCACGGTCCCTGCCGTGCGCCGGATGGCCGCAACGAATCCATAACATCGTCCGCGCAAAGCGGCATAGGAGAAATCATGAGTACCGAAAGCAGCCTGAACGAGGCTAAAGACACCCAGTTGCGCGCCGACGCGCTCGAGTACCACCGCAGTCCGGTACGCGGGAAGATCGAGGTCGTCGCCACGAAACCCCTGTCGAACCAGCGCGACCTGTCGCTCGCCTATTCGCCCGGCGTCGCCTACGCCTGCGAGGAAATCGCCGCGGACCCCGCCACCGCCGCCGATTACACCTCACGCGGCAACCTGGTCGCCGTGATCTCGAACGGCACCGCGGTCCTTGGCCTGGGCAACATCGGCCCGCTGGCCTCGAAGCCCGTCATGGAAGGCAAAGGCTGTTTGTTCAAGAAATTCGCCGGCGTCGACGTGTTCGACCTGGAACTGGCCGAGAACGATCCCGACAAGCTGGTCGATGCGATCGCGATGCTGGAGCCGACCGTCGGCGGCATCAACCTGGAAGACATCAAGGCGCCCGAGTGCTTCTACATCGAGAAGAAGCTGCGCGAGCGGATGAACATCCCCGTCTTCCACGACGACCAGCACGGCACCGCGATCATCTCGAGCGCGGCGCTCCTCAACGCACTGAAGGTCGTCGGCAAGGACATCGGCCAGGTGAGACTGGTGGCGTCCGGCGCCGGCGCGGCGGCCATCGCCTGCCTCGACATGATGGTGAGCCTGGGCGTGAAACGGCAGAACGTCTTCGTCGCCGACTCGAAGGGCGTGATCTGGCAGGGCCGCGAAGCGAACATGGAAGCGAACAAGGCCCGCTACGCACAACAGACCGACGCGCGCACGCTGGCCGACATCGTCGACGGCGCCGACGTGTTCCTCGGCTGCTCGACCGCCGGCGTCCTCACCGCCGACATGGTCAGGACGATGGCCGCCAGCCCGATCATCCTCGCGCTCGCGAACCCGGAACCGGAGATCCGTCCGGAAGTGGCGAAGGCCGCGCGTCCGGACTGCATCATCGCGACCGGCCGTTCGGACTATCCGAACCAGGTCAACAACGTGCTGTGCTTCCCGTACATCTTCCGCGGCGCGCTCGATTGCGGCGCCACCCGCATCACGGACGAGATGAAGCTCGCCTGCGTGAGCGCGATCGCCGACCTGGCCGAGGCGGAAGCGAATGACGCCGTCGCCGCCGCCTACGCCGGCCAGGACCTGAACTTCGGTCCCGACTACATCATCCCGAAACCGTTCGACCCGCGCCTGATTGCCGCCATCGCGCCGGCCGTCGCCAAGGCGGCGGAAGCATCCGGCGTGGCCACGCGTCCGATCGCCGACATGGACGCCTACCGCGACAAGCTGGGCGAGATGATCTACCACACCGGCTTCTTCATGAAGCCCGTGTTCGCGAAGGCCAAGGCCGCGCCGAAGCGCGTCGCGTATGCCGACGGCGCCGAGCCGCGCGTGCTGCGCGCCGTGCAGACCGTCGTCGACGAGGGCATCGCCAAGCCGGTGCTGATCGGCCGCGCGGCCGACGTCGAAAAGGCGATCAGGCAGTCCGGCCTGCGCCTGAAGGCGGGCGTCGACTACACGCTCGTCGAAGCCGAGGGCGACACCACCCTGCAAGGCGCCCGCCTGCTGAACGCGGGTCAGGTCGACTCGCTCATCTGCGGCATGACGGGCAGCTACGACACCCACCTGGCGCACGTGAAGAACGAGATCGGCCTCGCCCCGGGCGCCGACGTACTGGCCGCGATGAACGCGCTCGTGCTGGACAAGATGACCCTGTTCATCACCGACACGTACGTCAACGACAACCCGTCCGCCCAGGAACTGGCGGCGATCACGAAGCTGGCCGCGCAGGAGATGCGCCATTTCGGCCTCGAGCCGAAGGCGGCGCTCGTGTCGCACTCGATCTTCGGCTCGTCGCAGCGCCCGTCCGCGCAGCGCATGCGCGACGCGCGCGCCCTGCTCGCCTCGAGCGCGCCGGAACTGCCGGTGCTGGGCGAAGTCCACGGCGACGCCGCGCTGTCGGAAGACATCCGCCGCATCTATCAGTCGAAGGACGATTTCGCCGGCAGCGCCAACCTGCTCGTGATGCCGTCGCTGGATGCCGCCAACATCCTGTTCAACGTGCTGAAGGTCACGTCGGGCAAGGGCGTGACGGTGGGGCCGATCCTGCTGGGCGCCGCGAAGT
>NZ_JBKYMO010000338.1:0-6339 GCF_047302915.1 Massilia sp. CT11-108
GCGGCCAGGCAGGAGAGCAGGGCGCCGGCGGCGCGGAGAGTCGTTCGGGTCATGATGGCAGGTGTTTTGTTGACGCGACAGGCTAACACTTGTTGATGTAGTTTGACTACCGGTTCGTGGCGATTCTTTTTGTGCGAAATATTGTAAGTCAATGATTTAAATGAAGATTTACTATAGACGTCGATTTTTGCGCCGATTGTCATCGAGGATTTCATCCTGTATATTGCGTAAAATTACTGGAGAGACACCACATGACCACTTCCTCGCACGACAAGAATCCGTGGTGGCGCGAAGCCATCATCTACCAGGTTTATCCGCGCAGCTATCTCGATACGAATGGCGACGGCGTGGGCGACCTGCCGGGCATCACCGCCAAGCTGGATTACATCGCCAGCCTGGGCGTGGACATCGTCTGGCTGTCGCCGTTCTTCAAGTCGCCGATGAAGGACTTCGGCTACGATATCGCCGACTACTGCGACGTCGACCCGCTGTTCGGCACCCTCGCAGATTTCGACGCGCTCGTCGCGAAGGCGCACAGCCTGGGCCTGAAGATCATGATCGACCAGGTGATGGCGCACACGGCCGAGAACCATCCGTGGTTCGTCGAGAGCCGCTCGAGCCGCGACAATCCGAAGGCCGACTGGTATGTGTGGTCCGATCCTCTCCCGGACGGCAACCCGCCCAACAACTGGCTGTCCGTGTTCGGCGGCCCGGCGTGGCAGTGGGACAGCCGCCGCAAGCAGTACTACATGCACAACTTCCTCGTGAACCAGCCGCAGGTGAACTTCCATAATCCGGCCGTGCAGCAGGCGCACCTGGATTCGCTGCGCTTCTGGCTCGAACGGGGCGTCGACGGCGTGCGCATGGACGCCTGCAACTTCCACTTCCACGACCGGACACTCCAAAGCAATCCGCCGGCGCTCGTGCGCGACACGTCGACCGTCACGGACGTGAACCCGTACGGCATGCAGGCGCACATCCACGACAAGACCCAGCCCGAGAACATCGCGTTCCTGCAAAGGCTGCGCAAGCTGCTGGACGAATACGGCGCCGTCGCGATCGGCGAAGTGGGCGCGGACGATTCGCTGGCCGTGATGGCCGACTACACGTCGGGCGGCGACAAGCTGCACATGGCCTACAGCTTCAACCTGCTCACGCCCCAGTTCTCCAGCCGTCATATCCGCCGCCAGGTCGAGGAATTCAATGCGCGGGTGAAGGATGGCTGGGCGTCGTGGTCGGTCGGTAACCACGACAGCATTCGCGTCGCCACGCGCTGGTCGGCCGGCGAATGGACCCCCGCACTGTCCAAGCTCGTGCTGGCATTGCAGCTGTCGCTGAAAGGCACGCCGTGCCTGTACCAGGGCGACGAACTGGCGCTGCCGGAAGCGGACGTGCCTTACGAGCTGCTGCAGGACCCGTACGGCATCACGTTCTGGCCGGAGTTCAAGGGCCGCGACGGCTGCCGCACGCCGATGCCGTGGACGAGCGCAACGCCGAACGCCGGCTTCACCACCGGCAAACCGTGGCTGCCGGTGCCGCCGGAGCATGTGGCGCTGGCCGAAGAGGGGCAGGACAAGGACCCGCAATCGACGCTGAACTTCGCGCGCAACATCATCCAGTGGCGCCGCGGCTTGCCGCAACTGACGCGCGGCGACATCGCGTTCTTCGACGTGCCGGAACAGGCGCTGGCGCTGCGCCGCGACGAGGAAGGCCTCCCGTCCGTGCTGGCCGTGTTCAACGTGACCAATGCGCCGCTGACCTTCGACTGGCCGGCAGCCGCCGGGGCGAAGAAGCTGGAAGGCCACGGCCTGTCCGGCGACGTGAACGGCACGACCGTCACGCTGCCACCGTACGGCGGCTGGTTCGGTACAATCGCATAATGGAAGAGCAACCAGACAATACACGTACGGCGTTCGCCGACGGCCCGCGCCTGCTGGCCGACATCGGCGCGACGCACGCGCGCTTCGCGCTGCAGACCGCACCCGGCACGTACCGCTCGGTGCGCGTGCTGAAGTGCGACGACTACTCGGGCATCGTCCCGATGCTGCGTTTCTACCTCGCCGAACACGCGGACACGCGCCTGCACCACGGCGCGCTCGCGCTCGCGAATCCCGTCGACGGCGACTACGTGCGCATGACGAACCGGCCGTGGGAATTCTCCACGGACGCCGTGCGCCGCGAACTCGGGCTGGACACGCTGCTGATCGTGAACGACTTCACGGCGCTGGCGATGGCGATCCCGGGCCTGAAGGAATCGGACCTGATGCAGGTGGGCCCCGGCAAACCCGTGCCGGGCGCCGTGCTGGGCGTGCTCGGACCGGGCACGGGCCTGGGCGTCTCCGGCGGCATTCCGACCGTCGACGGCTTCGTCACGCTCGGCAGCGAGGGCGGCCACGTCAACTTCGCACCCAGCGACGAGCGCGAGTTCGCGATCCTGCAGACCGCGTGGCGCGAATGGAGCCACGTGTCGAACGAGCGCCTGATCTCCGGTCCCGGCATGGAGATCATCCATCGCGCGCTCGCCGAGCGTAACAAAGTGGAGGCGCCCGCGCGCACGTCCGCCGAGATCATCACCGGTGCGCTCGACGACAAGGACCCGCTGTGCCTGGAAGTGCTGGAGTGCTTCTGCGGCATGCTGGGCGGCGCCGCGGCGAACCTGGCGGTGACCCTGGGTGCGTTCGGCGGCATCTTCATCGGCGGGGGCATCGTGCCGCGCCTGGGCGAGTGGTTCAGGACGTCGCCGTTCCGCACGCGCTTCGAAGCGAAGGGCCGCTTTTCGAGCTACCTGTCCGACATCCCGACGTACGTGATCTCGACGCCGCACGTGGCATTCGACGGTGTCGCGAACATCCTGTCCGAACACCTGCGCGGCCGCAGCGGCGGCAACACGCTGATGGACCGCATCCACAAGCTGCGCCCGGAACTGACGCCGGCCGAGCAGCGCGTGGCGGCCCTCGTGCTGGAACAGCCGCGCCTCGTGCTGAACGAACCGATCGCCGGCATCGCGAAGCTGGCGGACGTGAGCCAGCCGACCGTGATCCGCTTCTGCCGCTCGCTCGGTTTCCTCGGCCTCGCCGACTTCAAGCTGAAGTTCGCGAGCAGCCTGACGGGGTCGATCCCCGTGCGCCACAGCCAGGTGCGCGGCAGCGACAGCACGCACGATCTGTCCGCGAAGGTCATCGACAACACGATCTCGGCGATCCTGCAGTTCCGCGACCAGCTGGACGTGCGCGCCATCGACCGTGCGATCGAACTGGTGAGCCGCGCGAAACGGGTGGAGTTCTACGCGATGGGGAATTCGCGCGTGGTGGCGCTGGACGGCCAGCACAAGTTCTTCCGCTTCCGCATCCCGACCGCGCTGTACGGCGACTCGCATTTGTTCAAGCTGGCGGCCGAGCTGCTGGGACCCGGCGACGTCGTCGTCGCGATCTCGAACTCGGGCCGCCTGCCGGACCTGCTGTCGGCCGTCGAGGCGGCGCGCGCGGCGGGTGCCGACGTCATCGCGATCTGCAATAGCCAGTCGCCGCTCGCGCGCCGCGCGGACGTGCTGCTGGCCGTGGACCACGCGGAGGACAGCACGCACTTCCTCGCGATGATTTCGCGGATACTGCAGCTGCTCCTCATCGACATCATGGCGGTCGGGATCTCGGTCGACGTGCACCATGCGCGCGCGCTGCCGCCGGCGGCGGTGGAGGGGGAGGGCGAGGGACGCAGGGCCCTCATTTCGCACCTCGATAGTTGAACGCACGACGGGGTGATCGCTCACCCCGTCGTTGTCATTGACGTGCTTCGATCTTCGGCAGGAACGCCGCCAGGATCCCCAGCAACGGCAGGAACGACGCCAGCCGATACACCGTCTCGATCCCGGACACGTCCGCGAGATGCCCCATGGCCGCGGCACCGATGCCGCTGACGCCGAACATCAGTCCAAAGAAGATCCCCGCGATCATGCCGACCTTGCCCGGCACGAGCTCCTGCGCGAACACGACGATCGCGGAGAACGCGGACGACATCACGAGCCCGATCACCACCGACAGCACGCCGGTCCAGAACAGGTCTGCATACGGCAGCGCCAGCGTGAACGGCGCGGCGCCGAGGATCGACACCCAGATCACGCGCTTGCGGCCGATGCGGTCGCCGATCGGGCCGCCCGCGAACGTGCCTGCCGCCACGGCCGCGAGGAACACGAACAGGTACAGTTGCGCGGTGCCGACGGGGACGTGGAATTTCTCGATCAGGTAGAACGTGTAATAGCTCGACAGGCTCGCCATGTAGACGTATTTCGAGAACACGAGCATGGCCAGCACGGCCAGCGCGCGGATGACGGTCGCACGGGGCAGCGCCGGCCCCGCATGCGCGGCGGCCTTGCGCGTGATCGTCTTGAGGTGGCTGCCGTACCAGCGCGCGACGCCCACGAGCACGATCACGGCGACGAGGATGAACAGCATGAACCACGCGATGCGGCCCTGGCCGCGGCCCACGATGATGGCGGCGGCCAGCAGCGGGCCGAATGCGGAGCCGAGGTTGCCGCCGACCTGGAACAGCGACTGCGCGAAGCCGAAGCGTCCGCCGGACGCGAGCCGCGCCACGCGCGAGGCTTCCGGGTGGAAGGTCGACGAGCCGATGCCGATCATGCCCGCGGCCAGCAGCAGCATCGGAAACGTGCCGGCGACGGCCAGCAGCGCGACGCCGGCCAGGGTCACGCACATCCCGGCCGGCAGCAGGAACGGGATCGGGCGCTTGTCGGTGGCCAGGCCGATCCACGGCTGCAGCAGCGACGCCGTGCACTGGAACGTCAGCGTGATCAGGCCGACTTGCGTGAAGCTGAGCGCGAACTGCTCTTTCAATAGCGGATAGATCGACGGCAGCACGGCCTGCACGCAATCGTTCAGCAGGTGCACGAAGGCGACCGAAAACAGGATCTGGAGGACGGTCCCGGGCGCGGCGCTGGCCGGCCCGGACGCCGTGACGGAAGGCGAGGTGGGCGTGGTCATGATGATTTTCGATGGGATGGCTGGCCAGTGTAATATCGTCGATTCGAACGCATATTCCATTTATCATCGCCCAAGTGACAATCTCGCCTTCTCCCCGCTACCGCCAGAAATTCCGCAAGCTGCCGCGCAGCGTGACGGCCGTGCCGTCCGAAGTGCAGCACGGCGAACTGGTCGAAGCCCACAGCCACCCGTGGGTGCAGCTGCTGTACGCCAGCGAAGGCGTGATGCGGGTGCGCACGGCGCTGGGCGTGTGGATCATCCCGCCGCGCCGCGCACTCCTCATCGCGCCCGGCATCGTGCACGAGCTGACGATGCTCAGCCGGGTCAATATGCGGACGCTGTACATCGAGAAGGAGGCGGCCGGCCGCCTCGTCGACGGCTGCAAGGTGCTTGAAGTGAGTCCGCTGCTGCGCGAGCTGATCCTGGCGCTGTCGGCGGAGCCCGTCGACTATCCGCCCGGCGGCCGCGGCGAGGCGCTGGCGCGGCTGATCCTGTCGGAACTGGAGGCCATGGAGACGGTACCGATCGCCGTCCCGTGGCCGCGCGACCGCCGGTTGCAGGCCCTGTGCGCGGACATCATGGCGCATCCCGCCAGCCAGCGCCGGCTCGACGACTATGCGCTCGACGCGGGCGCCAGCGCGCGCACGCTGATCCGGCTGTTCCCGCGCGAGACGGGCCTGCACTACCGCCAGTGGGTGCAGCAGGTGCACCTGGCGCACGCATTCGAAATGCTGGCGCGCGGCGAGAGCGTGGGCAGGATCGCGGCGGCACTCGGCTATGCGAGCCCGAGCGCGTTCACGAGCATGTTCCGCAAGCTGCTCGGCAAGACGCCGCAGCATTACCTGGCAGAGTGGCGGGCGCGGGTGTGAAGCGATGAGGGGGAGGCGCCGCCGACCGGGGGAGGAGTGGCGCCACCGTCCGCGCGAACGGGCGGTGACGCTGCACGGTCAGCGGCAGCGTCCACGATAGACGCGTCGAATGGGGGCTGGTTTGTGGCCGATCAACGCGACTTCAGTTCGACGTTGCGGATGTTGCGCCGCCATTCGGCCAGCGATTGCACGGAATCATTGTCCAGGTCTTCAACGAGGATGTCGTCGCCCTCGTACGACACGAGGAAGCTGGCGCGGCGGTGCACGTTCTGCTTGCGGTCTTCCACGAAGCTCAGCTGATAGTACTTTTTTCCTTCGATGACGCGCGGGGTCGGATCGTCCTCGATGACGGCCCCGTGCGCCGCGCCGTGCGCGCGCCGTTCGATCTGCTCCGACCACGTCTTGAGTTCCGGCAGCGCCATCAGCGCGGCGATCGCCTGGTCGCGTGTGCGCGTGGGCGCGGCCGGCGCCTGGAC
>NZ_JBKYMO010000339.1:0-6336 GCF_047302915.1 Massilia sp. CT11-108
GACGTACGCGCCTGGCGCATGGCCGCCGCCTCGGCCGCCCGGCTGCCGCTCACGCCGATGACCGTTGCGGTGGCGGCCAGGCTCAGGATCACGAGTGCGGTGGCGGTGGCGCAGATGCGTGCGTTCAGGGACAGCGGGAAGCGGGGCATGGGGTCGTCTCAAGCTGGATAGTGTGAGCCATTCTAGGCATCGATACGGCGGCAGCAGTATCGAAAATCGGCAAGCAGTTCCCTGCGCAGGTCTGCCAGTTTTCGATAACGATGCGCGCGCCCCGCCCCGGATACTGGCATCGACAACAGGGCGGCGCACGCCGCGCCGCCCGCTCGCAGTCGGACAAGGTGCATCATGATCAATATCGAAACAGCGACCTATTACACGGCAACCAAGAAGTACGACCTCAGCTTCCCCAGCCTCGAGGAGGACATCGACGTCGACATCGTCGTCATCGGCGGCGGCTTCAGCGGCGTCAACACGGCACTCGAGCTGGCGGAGAAGGGTTTCAGGAACATCGCCCTGCTGGAAGCGCGCTACCTCGGCTTCGGCGGCACGGGCCGCAACGGCGGCCAGATCATGGCCGGCATCGGCCACGACCTGGACAAGGTCAAGAAGGACGTCGGCGAAGACGGCGTGCGCGCGATCTTCGAGATCAGCGACCTGGGCGCCGACATCATCCAGGACCGCATCGACAAGTACGGCATCATGGCCGACTTTTGCCACGGCTACGGCTACATGGGCTTCAACGGGCGCCAGGGCAAGACGCTGCGCGCGTGGGAAAAGGACTTCAAGTCGTTGAACTCGAAGCACGAGATCCGCTACCTGGAGGGTGCGGACGTCAAGTCCATCATCGGCTCCGACGCGTACCACTGCGCCCTGCTGCACATGGGCGGCGGCCACGTGCACTCGCTGAACCTGCTGCTGGGCGAAGCGCTGGCCCTGACCGGCCATGGCGCGAAGATCTACGAATACTCGCCGGCCGTCGAAGTGACCTACGGCGAACGCATCAAGGTGCGTACCGCCAAGGGCAGCGTCACGGCCAACAAGCTGCTGTGGGCCTGCGACAGCTTCCTCAACCGCATGGAGCCGGAACTGCACCGCTCGACGATCAACACGTTCGCCTTCCAGTGCATGACGGAGCCGCTGTCCGACGCGCTGATCGAGCGCATCAGCCCGATCCGCGGCGCCTACAGCGACATCCGGCCGATCATCGACTACTACCGCGTGACGAAGGAAAACCGGCTGCTGTTCGGCTCCGCCACGCCGCTCCTCGACCATATCCCGAACGACCTGAAAGCGTGGAACCGCGACCTGATGCTGAAGATCTTCCCGTACCTGCGCGACGTGAAGATCGACCTGGCCTGGGGCGGCCCGATGGCCTGCAGCCCGAACCTGTTCCCGCAGATCGGCTCCCTGCCGGGCCGTCCGAACGCGTTCTTCGTACAGGGCTACTCCGGTTTCGGCGTCACGCCGAGCCACATCATCTGCAAGATTCTCGCGGAAGGGATGGCGGAGGGTTCGCCGCGCTATGACCTGATCAGCTCCGTCCGGCGCGCGACCGTGGTCGGCAAGGACCAGTTCCGTCCCCTCATCTGCACCGCCGGCAAGACCTGGCACCAAGTTTCCGGTTATTGGACCGGTCGTCGCTAATCGAAAGGACTTTCATCTATGAGCATTACCCGGATCACCACCTCGCTGCGCCAGCAGGACCTGCACCCGATCGGCTCCGTCGCCAACCTCGGGGCCACCGTCGAAGCGGGCGACGTCCAGGCCTTCGTACGAGGCACGTTCGGCGGCCCGACGGATCCCGTGTCGGCCGGCTACTTCGGCGTCACGCACGGCACGTTCCGCATGACCTATCCGTTCAACGAGCAGGCCACCGTCGTGCAGGGCAGCGTCAAGCTGACCGACGTCGCCGCCGGCACCTCGGTGACCTACAACGTGGGCGACAGCTGGTTCGTCACCCAGGGCACCGAAGTCCTGTGGGAGATCCAGAGCGATTTCTTCGTCAAGCATTTCCTGGCCGTGGTCGACAAATAAGCCAGGCAATCTCTCCACTTCCCCACTATTTCTTTTCCAAAAAAATAGTGTTTTGCCCGCCTGTATCGGCGGGTTTTTTTTGGGCTGTGCTCGCGGCGCAGTTGTCGCCGGACGACTTGGCCCGGTTGCAGGAATGGATCGCCGCGAACAGGCTTGGCAGCCGGGGCGCCCCCTTGATGACGATGCGCTGCCGGTGGTCGTCGCGTAGACGACAGGCTTCGTCGACGCTCCCCGGCCCCGGGCAGGTGACATCCCGCGCATCCGCGCGGAACGAAAAAAGGCCGCGAGCGCTCGCGGCCTTTCTCTCCTGCGCTGGCGTCCGGTCACGCCACCCTGGCATCCCCGGCCACCGGCACCGGCCCCGCCGCGAACAACCGCTGCTTCATGAAACACTTGACCCAGATGGCCGCCACGAGGCCGAAGACACCGATCACGCTGCCGCTGTACAGCACGATGGACCGGGTCATCGCGGGATCCGGCGAGCTGTTCGCGATCACGTAGACGATGCCGGCGATCGCCGCCAGCTGCGGCAGCGGGTAGAACGGCGTGCGGAACGGGCGCGCCAGGTCCGGGCGGCGCGCGCGGAGCACCAGCAGCACGACGTGCGCCAGCAGGTAGACGAGCATCCAGCAGATCGTCGCCGCGATCGTCAGCGGCAGGATGTTGTTGGCGTCGCCCCGCGCCCACACGAGACCCACGACCGGGCAGGCGGCCACGAACAGCAGCGCCGGCACGGGCACCTGCCGCGTGCGCGACACGCGCTTGAAGAGCGGGAACACCTGGCCGTTCAGCGCCATCCCGTGCAGCATGCGCGGCACGGCGCCCAGCACCGCGTTGATCAGGCTCGCGCTGGCGGTCAGCGCGATCACGGCGAACACGATGCGGCCCGCGTGGCCGAACACGGCCGACACGACGTCCAGGTGCGGCGTGACGGATGCCGTCAGGACGGCGCGCGGCAGCACGTGCGCCGTGCCCCATGCGAACAGCAGGTTCACGGCCGAGATGCACGTGAGGCCGA
This sequence comes from Massilia sp. CT11-108, assembly GCF_047302915.1. Taxonomy (NCBI): domain Bacteria; kingdom Pseudomonadati; phylum Pseudomonadota; class Betaproteobacteria; order Burkholderiales; family Oxalobacteraceae; genus Massilia; species Massilia sp. CT11-108. The sequence goes on from NZ_JBKYMO010000339.1 coordinate 3,053, forward strand.
CGATCATGGCGCGCGGCAGGTCGCGGCGCGCGTCGCGGGCCTCTTCCACCATCGGCGTGACGTATTCGCAGCCGATCAGGGTCCAGAAGCACAGCACGGCCACCGGCGCGATGGCCGTGTGCACGGTGAACCCCTGCCATACCTGCGCGGCCGGTTGCGCGCCGGCGTGGAAGCCGCCCGCCACGTACAGGCCCACGACGAGGAAGAACGAGACGATCACGAACGTGAGGATCTGCTGCGTCGTCGCGAACACGTCGGTGCCGGCGAGGTTCAGCACGACCAGGATGCCGAGGAGCGACAGCGCCCAACCCATGTTGGGCATCAGGCCGGGGAACAGCTGGCCAATGACGCTATCGAACAGCATCAGCTCCGCCGGCAGGCCGAAGATCGCCGGCACCACGTAGCCGGCGAACACGGCGAGGATCGCCGGGAACTGGCCGACGGTGACTTCCGCATACGTGCTGATGCTGCCCGCCTGCGGCAGCGTCAGCGCCAGCTCCGCATAGCTCAGCGCATTGCAGATCGAGAGCAGGAACGCGAGTCCGTACGCGATGAAGAAGCCGGTGCCGCCGATGCCGACGGCCTGCAGCAGCGATACGGTGCTCGTCTGGCTGACGATGACGCCGATCGCGATCGAGAACAGCGCGAAGAACCCGAGGGTCTTCGCGGCCGGTGGGTGGTACGCCCGTGTTTCCATGTTCATCCGTCCTAGCGCTCGCTGATCGCCCGCAGGTTTTCCGACGTGTAGAACGATTCCTTGAACTTCTGGCCGTCCGGCTCGACGGCCCAGCGCATGTCCTTGCCGGTGCCCGCCGCGTGCTCGTCGATCACGTAGCGGCCTTCCAGCAGGTTGTACTGCGCGAACGCCGTGGCATCGCAGGTGCCGGTCTCGTACACGGGAATCGTATAGCCTTCCTTCACTTTCCACATCTTGCCCTGGCCATCATAATCCTCCGCGGCCACCAGGTTGTAGCTGTCTTCGTCCACGTAGAAGACTTTTTTCGGCGACGAGTGGCGCGTGCCGTTCTTCACGGTCGCCTCGACCACGTAGACGCGGTGCAGCTCGTAGCGGCGCGCATCGTTGCTCACGAAGTCGTTCTGGGCGATCTTGTGGAAGTCGCCGTCGAACTTGTACAGCCCGAACGAATTGTAGGGCACATACAGTTCCTTCTTGCCGACCAGCTTCCAGTCAAAGCGGTCGATCGGGCCGTTGAACACGAACGGCTCGTCGAGCGTGTACTGGTTCTCGAAGCCGATCTGCGGCGCATCGTAGGCATAGGCCGGCATGCGGCGCACGCGGCGCTGGCCCGGGAAGTAATAGAACGTTTCCGTGCCCGGCTTGTTCAGGAAGTTCTTGATCGTGAGGCCTTGCCCGGCCAGCGCTGTCGGCGTGTTGTAGGCGAAGTAGACGAACGATTCCGCGTCCGGCAGCGTGTTGAAATGGCGGCTGCCCTTGGCGCCCCACGGATAATAGTTGGTCTGCTCGGAACCGGCCGTGATCCAGTCGGTGCTGCCCTTGCGCGGCGAGACGGCCGTGTAGTTGTTCTTCCATTCGACGCCGACGCCGCGGTAGCGCATCTTGCTGTCGTAGATGACTTCCGTGCCGGTTTTCGGGAACGGGAACGGATAGCCGGGGACGATCGCGTCGGCCAGCGTCCAGCCGTCCGCGCCGATCTTCGCGACGCCCACGTTCTTCTTCGTGTTCTCGGCCACGAAATCCGGGACGCCGCACGAGCGGTGGCTCGGGTAGACGTCCATGCGGTAGCCCTTGTTGCCCTTCACGAGCGCCACCTGGCCGGGCGTCAGCTTGTCCTTGTACTTGTCGACGTTGCCCGCGTCGATCGAGAACAGCGGCTTCTCGGCCTTGTGTTTCCAGTAGTCGCCGCGGAATTTACCGTAGGCCCAGCCGGACGCCGGCGCTGCGCCGCCGGTCCAGGCGGGGATGGTGCCGTCCTTGTTGCCGGCCTTTTCCGCGCCCGACGGGGTCAGGTCCTTGCCGAGCCGGCTCGCGTCGTCGTCGGCCGCGCCGGCGGCGCCGCAGGCAAGCAGCAGGGTGGCGAGCAGCGCGCTCGCGCGCACAGTGCGGGAATTCCTCATCGATGTTCTCCTGTAGTGAAAATAGGCTGCGGGCGGGACATTCATCGTCCTCTCGGGCAGGTTCGAATCGATGGTAACGAGGCGGTCATCGTCGCCGGTATCGAAATTCGGCAATCTTCCATCGCCCATCTGGCGGATAGGCGGCGCGCGCCCTGCCCGGCAAAGTGGCGGCATGTTCAACCCACCGAGGATCATCATGACCACGTCCCCTACCTGGATTCCCGTCGGCGCGCTCGGCGACGCCTTCGCTCCCGACAACCACTGCCTGCCGCCGGATGCCGGCCTGGATGGCCGCACCCTGCAGTTGCACGGGGAAGATGGCCGCGCCACCACGCTCGCCTTCGGCACCGGCGGCACGCTCGTCCGCGACGGCGTCGCCACGAGGCAGTGCAACGTCACGCGGCCGCGGCCCGGCATCTGGTTCGTCGACTACCTGACGGAGGACGCGCCCCGCGGCGGCATCAGCCTCGTGCTGGACATCGAGCGCGGCAGCTACATCGAGATCGACGGCACGCTGCCGACGCGCGAGGAGGCCCTCGTGCCCCTGCTGACCCGCATCGCCCGCGGCGAAGAACTGACGCCCGTGAAGGCGCGCATCGTGCGCGGCACCATCGACCGGCCGTTCGCGCCGGACGCCGACCTGCCGCAGCCCACCCGCGACCTGCTCGGCAAGCGCGTCGAATACGTGTACAGCCCGCACGAGCGCTACGAGCACATCTACCTGAACGACGGCCTGTACGCGTGGCGCTGCATCGAGGGCTCCGAGCGCGGCCTGGGCGACACCGATGCCTGCCACTATTACCGGATCGACGCCGACCTGTACCTGTTCATCTGGCGCGAAAAGATCATTCCGACGCTGGGCATCGTGATGGTCGACCTGCGCGCCATGAAAACGACCGGCAAGATCATGGGCTATGAAGGCGACGACTTCGCCGGCGTGCGCAACTTCGGCGTCGGCGCCCATGCGCGCGTGCTGTCCGTGATCCCGGCGGAGTGACGGCCATGGCGAACCCGCAAGGACGATTCGCCGGCCAGGTCGCGCTGGTGACCGGCGGCGGCACCGGCATCGGCGAGGCCTGTGCCCACCTGCTGGCGCGCGAAGGTGCGCACGTCGTCGTGCTCGGACGGCGGCGCGAACGCGTCGAGGAAGTGGCACGCGCCTGCGGCGGCACGGCCCTCGCCTGCGA
>NZ_JBKYMO010000340.1:0-6324 GCF_047302915.1 Massilia sp. CT11-108
CTGCCGGGCGCGCCCAGCAGCGCCAGCGCACCCAGTCCGCGGGTCAGCGCATTCCTTCGATTCATGTCGTCTCCCTGATGAGTTGTGACAACGTTACCACTCACGTTCGCAAAAGACAATAGGGTTTCGCTCAACCCGGTGGTCGATTCAGGGAGCGCGGCGGGGTGGTAACGATGCCATCGGGGCCGTCAGCCCTTCGGTGCGGGCCCCGTGGAATCGCGGATGACGAGGCGGGCCGGCAGCTCGATGCGGAAGCCCTCGGCCCGGCCGTTGCGCATGGCGTCGACCAGTTCCGCGACGGCGCGCACGGCGATCTCGTTCAGCGGCTGGCGCACGGTGGTGAGCTTGGGGAAAACGACGGCCGCGCGGATCACGTCGTCGAAGCCGACGACGGAGAGATCGTCCGGCACCTTCAGCCCGGCGTCGGAAATGGCGTCCATGGCGCCGAACGCCATCGCGTCGTTGGCGGCGAAGATCGCGGTGGGCGGTGTCGGCAGTTCAAGAAGCGCCTGCGTCTCGGCAAAACCGCTGGCATCGTTGAAATCGCCCTGGCGCAGATAAGCCGGCTCGATCGCGATGCCGGCCGCGCGCAGCGCATCCTCGTAACCGCGCTGGCGCTCCTCGCTCTGGCCCGTGAACGACGTACCGGCGATGAAGGCGATGCGGCGGTGGCCCAGCCCGAGCAGGTGCTCGACGGCGCTCTTCGCCGCCATGCGGTTGGAGCCGAGGACGACGGGCAGGTCGATCGGGCGCGCGGCGAAGCTCACCAGCACGCACGGGGCGTGCGCGCGTTCCAGCCTGACCAGCAGGCCGTCGTTCGCGTCCGGCAGCAGCAGGAGCAGGCCGTCGCACAGCTTGCGCAGCATCTCGGCCGTGCCGGCGCGGCGCGCGCGACCATGTAGCGCACGGATTCCGGCAACCTGAACGCCATCACGAGCAACAGGACGAACAGCGCGATGCCGCCCAGCGCCAGCACTCTGCGCCGGCCCCATTGCGGGATCATCCACGCGGCACCCAGCGGAAAACCGCAGAACATCGCGTTCGTGATAGCAGCGACGGCGCGATGAAGCCGATGGCGGCCGTGTCGAAGCCGTCCAGCAGCACGATGAAGAAGCACGTGGCGAACACGAGCCACTGGTAAGGCGAAAAGGGATGGCGGTTGATGAATGCCTGGACGTCGAGGTCCTGATGGGTCATGACGGTCTCCAAAGATGCCGGCTTCGCGCCAGCGTAGCAATGCCGCGTTCGATAGTCAATCACCTGTTCGATTATCGAACGTCATTGCCGCGTGCGCAAAAGTGTTGCCGGCTGCCGCCGGATTATCGCCGCGGGCCGGCGCCGCTACAGTGAAGCCATCTTTTCAACGGAGTCCTGACATGGCACACCTTCTCTCACCCACCCGCCTCGGCAACCTGACGCTGTCGAACCGCATCGCGATGGCCCCCGTCACGCGCGCCCGTTCCGGCGCCGACGGCGTCCCGACCGCCGCCAACGCCGCCTATTATGCGCAGCGCGCAGCGGCCGGCCTGATCGTCGGCGAAGCGACCAATGTGTCGCGCCACTCCACCGCGTTCGAACTGGCGCCGGGTCTGCACGACGACGCGCAGGTGGCCGGCTGGCGCCGCGTGATGGAAGCCGTGCACGCGGCCGGCGGCCGCCTGTTCGCGCAGCTGTGGCACAGCGGCCGCGTGAGCTCCTACGCGCTGCTGGACGGCCGCGCGCCGCTGGCGCCGTCCGCCGTCAACGACGACCTGCACCTGCTGCAGCCCTATGCCGCATTGGAAAACGGCTTTTATACGCGCATCGCGGCGTCGCCGGCCCGCGCCATGACCGTGCAGGACATCCACGCGGCCGTCGACGAATTCCGCGTCGCCGCCCGCAACGCCATGCGCGCCGGGATCGACGGCATCGAACTGCACGCCGCCAACGGCTACCTGCCGCACCAGTTCCTGTCGCCGCACACGAACCGTCGCGACGACGAGTTCGGCGGCTCGCTCGCCAATCGCGCCCGCTTCCTCGAACTCGTGCTGCGCGCCGTGCTGGACGAAGTGCCGGCCGACCGCATCGGCGTGCGCCTGTCGCCGTTCGCCGCCTACAACAACGCCACCGATCCCGCCACGGAAGAGACGTACGCCTACGTGGCCCGGATGCTGGGCGAGGCCGGCATCGCGTACCTCCACGCCGCGGATTCGAACGCGTGGGCCGGCGCGCCGGACATGGACCGCATCCTCGCCGTGCTGCGCCCGAATTTCGGCGGCGCCATCATCGCCAACGGCGGCCTCGATCCCGCCGCGGCCGACGCGCTGATCGCATCCGGCATGGCCGACCTGGCATCGTTCGGCCGCAGCTTCATCGCCAACCCCGACCTCGTCGACCGCATCCGCCGCGGCGGCCCGTACAACACGCCCGACCCGTTCACGTTCTATGGCGGCGGCGTGCATGGTTATCTCGACTACGAACCGCTGGCCGCCTGACCGAAAGGAAGTCGCGCCCGCTTCACCACGGGCGTAGATTCCGTCATTGACACAAGGAGTTTTCATGCACACCCCTGCCAAACACGCCCCCGACATCGCGCCGGGCATGATCCGCCTGCTGGCCACGTCGGCCGGCCTGATCGTCGCCAACCTGTATTACGCCCAGACCCTCGTCGGCCCGATCAGCGCCGCCACCGGCCTGTCGCCGGAAGCGGCCGGCCTGATCGTCACGCTGACGCAGGTCGGCTACGCCCTCGGCCTGCTGTTCATCGTGCCGCTGGGCGACCTGCTCGAGAACCGCAAGCTCGTATTCTCCGCCCTCCTTGCCACGGCCGCGGCGCTGGCCACCGCCGCGTTCAGCACGAACGCGTGGATGTTCCTCGTCGCGTCGCTGGGCATCGGCCTCGGTTCCGTCGCCGCTCAGATCCTCGTGCCGTTCGCCGCGCACCTGTCGCACGAAGCGACGCGCGGCCAGGCCGTCGGCAAGGTCGTCAGCGGCCTGCTGCTGGGGATCATGCTGGCCCGCCCGGCCGCGAGCCTGATCGCGGACCACGCCAGCTGGCACGCCGTGTTCGGCGGCGCCGCCGTCGCGGTGTTCGTCCTCGCCTTCGTGCTGCGCGCCAAGCTGCCGCAGCGCGTGCCCGTGCACAGCCTGTCGTACGGCCGTTTGATCGGATCGCTGTGGCATCTGCTGGCGACGACGCCCGTGCTGCGCCGCCGCGCCGCCTACCACGCCGGCCTGTTCGGATCGTTCAGCCTGTTCTGGACCGTTACGCCGCTGATGCTGGAAGGCCCGCAATTCCATCTGTCGCAGACGGGCATCGCGATCTTCGCCCTCGTCGGCATGGCGGGCGCCGTCGCGTCGCCGGTCGCGGGACGCCTCGCGGATGCCGGCCACACGCTGATGGCGACGGCCGCCGCGCTCATCCTCGGCATCGTCGGCTTCGCGCTGCCGCTGTACCAGCCCGAGTCCCGTGTGCTGGCGCTGGGTATCCTCGTCGTGGCGTCCATCGTGCTGGACATGGCCGTCGCCGCCAACCTCGTGCTCGGCCAGCGCGCCATCTTCGCGCTCGGCGCCGAAGTGCGCAGCCGCCTGAACGGCATATATTTCGCGCTGTTCTTCGCCGGCGGCGCGCTCGGTTCCGCAGCCGGCGCCTGGGTCTATGCCCACCACGGCTGGCACGCCGCCCTGCTGGCCGGCATGGCCTTCCCCGCCGCCGCGCTGCTCGTGTGGTTCGGCGAACTGGCCGGCCGCCGCGCAACCACCGGCGCGACCGCATCATGAGCCCGCGCGCTTTGATCATCGGCGGCTCGCTCGGCGGTCTGCTGGCAGCGAACACGTTGAAAACCATCGGCTGGAGAGTCGACGTGTTCGAGCGCTCGCCCCATGCGCTGGACAGCCGCGGCGGCGGCATCGTGCTGCAGCCGGACGTCCTGCACGCCTTCCACTTCGCGGGCATCCGGCCCGCCGGCGCGCTGGGCGTGGCGTCGCGCGACCGCATCTACCTCGACCGCGCGGGCGACGTCGTGCGGCGCGACCACCAGCCGCAGACGCAGACGTCGTGGAACATGCTGCACGGGACCATGCGGCGCGCGCTGCCCGACGACTGCATCCATCCGGGCGAGACGCTGGAACGCATCGAGCAGGCCGGCGGCCAGGTGCGCGCGGTGTTCGCCAGCGGCCGCGTGGAGACGGGCGACCTGCTGATCGGCGCGGACGGCGCGCGGTCGACGGTCCGTTCGCTGATGCTGCCCGCGCTTGCGCCAGACCTTGCGCCGGAATACTCGGGCTACGTCGCGTGGCGCGGCCTCGTGCCGGAAGCGGATCTCGACGCGGACAGCCGCGCGGTGCTGGACGGCGTGTTCGCATTCCAGCACGACGAAGGCGAGCAGATGCTGCTGGAGTACCTCGTTCCCGGCGAGGACGGCGCCACGGCGCCGGGGCAGCGCCGCTGGAACTGGGTGTGGTATCGCAAGGTGCCGCAAGATGGCCTGCCCGCGCTGCTGACCGACCGCACCGGCCGCACGCACACGTTCTCGCTGCCGCCGGGCGCGCTGCCGGATGCGCAGGCGGCCGTGCTGCGCAAGGACGCAACCCGCCTGCTCGCACCGCAATTCAACGCGCTCGTGCAGAAAACGAAGGAGCCGTTCGTGCAGGCGATCCTCGACCTCGCGGTGCCGCGCATGGTGTTCGGCCGCGTGCTGCTGCTGGGCGACGCCGCCTTCGTCCCGCGCCCGCACACGGCCGGCGGCGCGGCCAAGGCGGCGGCCAATGCGCTGGCGCTCGCGCAGGCGCTGCAGCGCACCGATCAACCCATCGAAGCGCGCCTGAAGGAATGGGAAATCCCGCAGCTGCGCGCCGGCCGCAACCTGGTCGACTGGGGCCGGCGCATGGGCGACGGCATCATGGGTGTGCGGCGAGCAGCAGGGTACACAGATTCCCCCGCTGGAATGCAGGGTCCCTGAACGCGAGGAAATCGTCGTTGAAGGTGCCGAACGTCGTCTCGGGACGGTGCTTCAGCCCTTCGTAGAACGTGTCGATGACGTCGTGCGCGAAGCCGGCGCCGCGCGGGGGCGCGGCGAGCACCCTGTCCCGCTCCGCCGCCGGGATGGCGTCCATGCCGCGGCCCACCATGTCCATGCCGGCGCCCGCCTGCACGAGACGGATCTCCGGATGCATGTGCTCGGGGATGCCGGGCGTCGTGTGCAGCGCGATCGCGAGCCAGACTTTTTCGATGTCCTGCTCGGCGATCCCGTGGCCGCGCAGGAAATCGCGCGCCGCGTTCGCGCCGTCGACCTCGAAGCGCTGCCGGCTGCCGTGGTAATGGGGCGTGATGCCGATGTCGTGGAACATGGCGGCGGCATACAGCAGCTCGGGATCGAACGCGAGGCCGAGCTTGTCGCCCAGCAGCGCGCCCCACCAGTACACGCGAGCGGAGTGCTGGAACAGCATGTCGCTCGCCGTGTCGCGCACGTACTGCGTGATCTCGCGCGCGATGCGGCTGTCGGGCAGCATCGGCGCCGTCATTTTGCGGCCGGGAGCACGAGCTTCCGCTCCCCCTCGTCCAGCACGAACACGGCGAGCAGCGTGGCCGGCTTGTCCTTGCTGGCGTTGCGCGTCACCTGGTGGCGGGCGCCCGGATCCTCGTACCAGGACTCGCCCGTGCGGTAGACCTTCGGCGGCGCATCGTCGACGGCGCTGACGATCTCGCCGGACAGCACCTGCGCGTAGATGAAGGACGACTTCGGATGCGTGTGGGGCGCTGCTTCCGCGCCGGGCGCGAACGACACTTCCACCGCCACCAGCGCCTTGCCGGGCACGTTCGGCAGCGCGCGGTGGAATAAAGGTTTCACCGTCTCGTGCGCGCCGGCCGCGGTGCCGAGCAGCGCCAGGCAAAAGGCGATCTTGCGCTTCATCGCCGCCTCCTCAACGCGCGGCCGTCACGGCGGCCGGCTGCGCGCGGAAGCTGATCGCCATGCGGTTGTACGCGTTCATCAGGCCGATGGCGACGGTCAGGTCGGCCAGCTGCTGCTGGCTGAACACGGCCGCGGCGGCGGCGTACTCCGCATCCGGCACGCCCGTCTCGGCCACCCGCGTCACCGTCTCGGCCCAGGCGAGGGCCGCGCGCTCGGCCGTGTCGAACAGGCTCCCCGCCTCGCGCCACGCCGGCACCAGCACGAGCTTCTCGACATTGACGCCTTCCTTCAGCAGGTCGCGCGAATGCATGTCGATGCAATACGCACAGCCGTTGATCTGCGAGACGCGCAGGTAGACGAGGTCGACGAGCACCTTCGGCAGGCCGCAGCCCAGGATGTGGCCGTACACGCCGCCGAGTGCCTTCATGCCGGC
>NZ_JBKYMO010000341.1:0-6288 GCF_047302915.1 Massilia sp. CT11-108
CGCGCAGGCCGAGGACGATTTCAACCGCGTCGAGCTCAATTACATCAACGCGCTGGGGCGGCTGGCCGAGGTCGAGGGCGAGAAGGAGATCTGGCGCGACCTGCGCATGAAGCTGTACGTCGACCCGGCCGAGCTGAAGGCGAAGTATGCGGAGAGTCCGGCATGGCTCAGGAAGCTGATGGATGCGTACGCGGATGGCTTGAACTGGTACCTCGCCACGCATCCGCAGGTGAAGCCGAAACTGATCACGCGTTTCGAGCCGTGGATGGCGCTCGCGTTCAGCGAGGGCAGCATCGGCGGCGACATCGAGACCATCGACCTGAAGGCATTGCAGGCGTTCTACGGGACGGCACCGGCGCCCGCCGTGGCGCTCGCCGACAAGGGCTTCGATCCGGAGCCGCGCGGCTCCAACGGCTTCGCCATCGCGCCGCGCCTGACGGCCGGCGGCCACGCGCTGCTGATGATCAATCCGCACACGTCGTTCTATTTCCGGCCCGAGATCCACATGGCGAGCGGGGAGGGCCTGAACGCGTACGGTGCCGTCACATGGGGCCAGTTCTTCATCTACCAGGGGTTCAACGACCGCGTGGGCTGGATGCACACGTCGGGCGGCGGCGACGTCATCGACGAGTACCTGGAAACGGTGGAGCGGCGCGACGGCCGGTTCGTCTACAAGTACGGCGCCGGCGAACGCGCGGTGCGCGCGAAGACCATCGAGCTGCCCTATAAAACCGCGAACGGCATGACGACGCGCACCGTCACGGCGTACTTCACGCACCACGGTCCCGTGATCCGCGCGCAGGACGGCAAGTGGGTCGCGGTGCGCATGATGGACGACCCGATGCACGCGCTGATGCAGTCGTACGGCCGCACGAAGGCGCGCGACTACGCGGCGTTCCGCAAGGTGATGGACCTGCGCACGAATTCGTCGAACAACACGGTCTACGCGGATGCCGACGGCAATATCGCCTACTTCCACGGCAATTTCATCCCGCGCCGCGATCCGCGCTTCGACTGGACGAAGCCCGTCGACGGCAGCGACCCGGCCACGGAGTGGAAGGGCCTGCACGACGTCGGCGAGACGATCACGGTGTTCAATCCGGCGAGCGGCTATATCTCCAACACGAACAACTGGCCGTGCACGGGCTTCGGCGCGAGCAGCCCGGATTGCTCGAAATATCCGGCCTACATGTGGTCGCTGCCGCAGAATCCGCGCGGCGTGCACGCCGAGCGCGTGCTGCACGATGCGCGCGACTTCACGCTCGACGGGCTCATCGCGAAGGCGTATGACAGCTACCTGACGGCGTTCGAACCGCTCGTCCCGGCCGTCGCCAAGGATTGGGATGCGTTGCCGGACAGCGATCCGCGGAAGGCGAAGCTGGCCGACCAGGTGGCGCTGCTGCGCGGCTGGGATCTGCGCTTTTCGACGGCGTCCGTGCCGACGTCGCTTGCCGTGTACTGGGGCCAGGCCATGGTCGCGCAGGCATCGACCCGCGCGAAGGCGCAGCATGTCCCCGTGATCGAATTCGTGCAGACGCGGCTGACGCCGCAGGAACGCCTGGATGCATTGGGGCGCGCGAGCGACAGGCTGCAGGCCGATTTCGGCAGCTGGAAGACGCCGTGGGGCGAGATCAACCGCTTCCAGCGCCTGTCCGGCGCCGTCGACCAGCAGTACGACGACAACAGGCCGAGCTTGCCCGTCGGATTCACGTCCGCCAACTGGGGCTCGCTCGCGTCGTTCGGCATGACGGCGCAGCAGACCACGAAGCGCATCTACGGCGACCGCGGCAACAGTTTCGTTGCCGCGGTCGAGTTCGGCCCGCGCCTGCGCGCGAAGAGCATCCTGGCCGGCGGCGAGAGCGGGGATCCGGCGTCTCCCCATTTCGCGGACCAGGCCGCGATGTACAGCCGCGGCGAATTCAAGGACGTGCTGTACTACAAGGAAGATATCGAAAAACAGCTCGAGCGCAAATACCATCCGGGCGAGTGACGGCGGCCCGCTGCGCTGGCGCCGCGGCATGCCGGATTGCCGGCGGGATTGTTATAATCCTCGGATCGTACAACGGCTTTCCAGGGCAGGACAGGGCAGTGGCAAAACTCTATTTCAGGTATTCGGCAATGAACGCGGGCAAGTCGACGTCGTTGCTGCAGGTGGCGCACAACTATGAGGAGCAGGGCCAGAAGGTCCAGCTGTACACGGCCGCCATCGACGACCGCTACGGCATCGGCCAGATCACCTCGCGCCTGGGGCCGCAGCGCCAGACCGACGTGTTCGACAAGACCACGAATTTCCTGGACAAGGCGCCGGCCGTGTCCTGCGTGCTGGTCGACGAAGCCCAGTTCCTGACGAAGGAGCAGGTCGTGCAGCTGCACCAGCTGGCGCAGGTGCGCGGCGTGCCCGTCATCTGCTATGGCCTGCGCAGCGATTTCCGCGGCGAGCCGTTCCCCGGCTCCGCGCACCTGCTGGCGCTGGCCGACGATATCGAGGAAATCAAGAACATCTGCACGTGCGGGAAAAAGGCGACGATGAACATCCGGGTCGATCCGGAAGGACGCCGCATCCGCGAAGGCGAGCAGGTCAGCATCGGCGGCAACGAGAGCTACCGCCAGGCCTGCGCCCGCTGTTTCTACCTGGGCTGACGCGCCGCGGCCATGTCCTGGCTTGCGGGCTGCGCCCCCCATCTGCCCGCCTGGGCCTGCGGCCTGGGCGAGATGCTGCTCTATCTCGTGCCGTCCCTCGCGCTCGCGTTCCTGATCTGGATGGTGACGCGGGCGCACCCGGCCTTCTTCCTGTTCAGCGCGGTCGGCACGTTCTGCCACGAGCTGGCGCATTTCTCGGTCGGGCTGCTGCTGGGCGCAGAGCCCGTCGGTTTTACCATCATCCCGCGCCGCAACGGGCGCGTGTGGGAGCTCGGGTCCGTCTCGTTCGCCAACCTGCGCTGGTACAACGCCGCGCCGGCGGCGCTGGCGCCTTTCCTCGTGCTGCTCGTACCCGTCACCGTGGCCTGGTGGCGCACCCGCGCCCCGTGGCACTTCGGCCCGGCCGACCTGGCGCTGACCCTCCTGCTGGCACCGCAGTTCCTGTCGTTCTGGCCATCGCCCGTCGACTGGAAGCTGAGCGCGCGCAGTTGGCCTTATCTGTTGATCATCGCGGCGGGCGGCCTGGCTTACTGTTGGTTTCAAACCAGTTTGTTTCGATTTGTAAAAGCGTAGGCCGGCGGGCGCCAAGAAGACTTAAGCTCGGCTGAAGACGCGAACAAGCCGGCTCTGCGCCGCCGCGCTATCCTGTAAAATGGGTTGCATCCGCCGCTGCGTCGGCGCGACTGCCGGCCCTCCCGCCATGCAGTCGCATGAATATTCCCGTCCGGAGAACCAAGAATGAAGAAGCAGTTGTTGACGGTCGCGCTGGCGTTTGCCATGTCGGCCCACGTGGTCACGGCGCAGCCCGAGAAGGTTGCCGCGGTCAAGACCGACACGGCCCCCATCGTCCAGATCAAGCCGGCCCCCGCCCAGACCCAGGCCGCCCTGTGGGCATCGCGCGTGCTCGCGCGCTACCACTACAAGGCGACGCCGCTGGACGACGCGATGTCCGCGAAGATCTTCGACGCTTACTTCAAGGCGCTCGACAGCGAGAAACTCTACTTCACCCAGGCCGACATCGACAGCTTCGCGCCCGTGCGCGCCAAGCTGGACGATGCGATCAACAATGAAGACCTGACGGTCCCTTTCCAGATCTACAACGTCTACCAGCAGCGCTTCTTCGACCGCATGACGTATGCGCGCGAGCTGTTGAAGGGCAAGTTCGATTTCAGCACGGACGAATCGCTGCAGATCGACCGCGAGAAGGCGCCGTGGGCCAAGAACGAGGACGAGGCGAAGGACCTGTGGCGCAAGCGCGTCAAGAACGACTGGCTGCGCCTGAAGCTCGCCGGCAAGGACGAGAAGGCGATCCGCGAGACGCTGGACAAGCGCTACGAGGGCTACCAGAACCGCCTCAAGAAGCTGAACAACGAAGACGTGTTCCAGATGTTCATGAACGCGTACGCGATGGCCATCGAGCCGCACACGAACTACCTGGGTCCGCGCTCGGCCGAGAACTTCGACATCGCCATGCGCCTGTCGCTGGACGGCATCGGCGCCGTGCTGCAGTCGCGCGAGGACTACACCGTGATCCGCGAGGTCGTCCCGGGCGGCCCGGCCGACAAATCCGGCAAGCTGAAGGTGGGCGACCGCATCGTCGGTGTCGCGCAGGGCAATGGCCCGTTCACGGACGTGATGGGCTGGCGCATCGACGACGTCGTGCAGCTCGTGCGCGGCGAACGCAACTCGACGGTCCGCCTGGACGTGCTGCCGGCCGACGCCGGCCAGGACGGCAAGCACACGACCATCTCCCTCGTGCGCCAGAAGATCAGCATGGAAGAGCAGTCGGCCAAGAAGAAGATCATCGAGGTCACGGATAACGGCGTGAAGCGCCGCATCGGCGTGATCCAGCTGCCGACCTTCTACCAGGACTTCGAGGCGCGCCGCAAGGGCGACAAGGACTTCAAGAGCGCCACGCGCGACGTCAAGCGCATCCTCGGCGAACTGAAGAAAGAGAAGGTCGACAATGTGCTGATCGACCTGCGCAACAACGGCGGCGGTTCGCTGATCGAGGCCGTCGAGCTGACGGGCCTGTTCATCGACAAGGGCCCGGTCGTGCAGCAGCGCAGCGCCGAAGGCCGCGTCGAAGTCGAAAGCGACACGGATGCCGGCCTGGCCTGGGACGGCCCGATGGGCGTGCTGATCAACCGTGGTTCGGCATCGGCGTCGGAAATCTTCGCCGCCGCGATCCAGGATTACGGTCGCGGCATCATCATCGGCGAGCCGAGCTTCGGCAAGGGCACCGTGCAGACGCTGATCAACCTCGACCGTTTCTCGCAGAACGACAAGATGAAGTACGGCGAGCTCAAGATGACAATCGCCCAGTTCTTCCGCATCAACGGCGGCACCACGCAGCTGCGCGGCGTCACCCCGGACATCAAGTTCCCGGTCACGTCCGATGACGACAACTTCGGCGAAGCGTCCTACGACAACGCGCTGCCGTGGGTCCAGATCAAGCCGGCGACGTACATGCCGTCCGGCGACCTGAAGGAGCTGTTCAACCCGCTGCAGAAGAAGCATGATTCCCGCGTCGCGAAGGACCGCGACTTCCTGGACATCGAGCAGGACATCGCCGAAGCGCTGAAGGTCCGCAAGGACAACCTCATCTCGCTGAACGAGACCGTGCGCCGCAAGGAGCGCGAGAACCAGGAAGCGAAGGCCCGCCTGCGCGAATCGCGCCTGGCCGGCAAGGACAATCCGGACGAGCCGGTGTCCGGTCCGGGCAGCAAGGAGCAGCGCGGCAAGGTGCCGACGCCGACCAGCCCGAAGAAGACGAATGTCGTGCTGAAAGGCGCGGCGAGCGCCGACGACGGGCTGCAGGGCGACGAGCGCAGCCTGACGGCGGAACTGGCCGCCGAGAAGGCCGCCAAGAACGCCAAGGACGTGTATCTGCAGGAGGCCGCCCACATCCTGGCCGACGAGGCCGGCATGTTGAAGGCCGACACCCGCATGGCGTCGCGTGCGATGCCATACATGTCGATGTTGAAACAACCTGGGAACTGATTGGTTGTTAAATGTGAAATAGCCGCCGGTTAAGCGCTCATCCTTACCGGATGGCCGAAGGCGAGGCTCCCCTGGGAGTCTCGCCTTTTTTTATGCCGTTCAATTGAAAATTGGATTTTTTACAGGTGTGCTACAGTCACTCAGCAGTTAATTTAACAATAACTTTATGAACTGAGCAAGGAGTTCAATATGACAACTCGTTACCTCATCGCGGCGGCTCTGCTGGTCGGGAGCGCATGCGGAGCCCAGGCAGAAGTGGTCTCGGGGAACCAATCGGGCTTCCTGTCCGGATGGACCGGCGGGAACGGCGCGGACGTGGTCAGTTCGGGCGTGCTGGCGAACGGCACAAGCCTGGTTGGCGGCGCCGCCTACGGCAGCGGCAACCTGGCCGAAACCCTGTACCAGAAGGCCAGCGCCAACGTCGGCCAGAGCGGTGCCCCGGTCAAATTGACGTATTCGCAGGGCATCGAAGGCACGTATCTGCTGAGCACGAGCAATGCGAGGCTGGCGGCGATGCTGGGTAACGGCATGGCGGTGGTGTCCACGAGCGACGGCAAGGTCGTCACGGTCGGCCAATCGGGCAGCGTGACGGTGGGCAACGGTGGCGGCTTCGGCGGCGGCTTCGGCAACGGCGCGATTGGGGGC
>NZ_JBKYMO010000342.1:0-6262 GCF_047302915.1 Massilia sp. CT11-108
CGGCGGCGAGGGCGAACATGCTGAACCGGTCCATCTTCTTCTGGTCCTTCGGTTCCACGACGCGGTCGGGATCGAAACCCCACGGGCGGTCTTCCGCCAACGCGGGCACGACGCCGGCGACCTTGGCCGCGATCCCTTCCGTGATGTCCTCGGACAGGCCGGCCAGGCCGGACTCGCCGCTCAACAGGCGCGCCCACGCGGCTTCGACGCCACATCCCAACGGCGATACCAGGCCCATGCCGGTCACGACGATACGTTTCGCAGTCATTCCATGCTCTCCAACGGTTTGCAAAATGCGCCATATGACGCAGAATTCAAGCGCCAGTATATGGAGGTGGCGTCGTAAAAGTTGGTGGATCGCGCCAATCAATATGCAAAACACGCCATAATCACAGGATGATCACCCTCTCTGCCCACTTCCTGCACGGGATGCTGTACGCGATACGCACCCGGCATGGCGCCGCCGTCGCGGCGCAGGCGCTCGCCGGCGCCGCCATTCCGCCATCATTGCTCGACCAGCCCGACGCGCGGCTCACGCGCCAGCAATACGTCGCGCTGTACCGGACGATCGCGGCGACGCTCGACGACGAGATGCTGGGCCTGTGGTCGCGGCCGATCCGGGGCGGCACCCTGAAATACCTGATGCTCAGCCTCCTGGATGCGCCGACGGTGCTGGTCGCGCTGAACCGCCTCGTGCGCTTCTGGAACCTGCTGCTGGACGACTACCGGCTGCAGATCTCGACGAAGAACGACCTGGTGCGGCTGGCGCTGGTGGAGCGGGCGCCGGGGACGCCCGTCACGCCACTGGCCCACGAGCTGATGGTGAAGCTGATCCACGGGATCGCATCGTGGCTGCTCGGCCGGGAGCTCGGCCTGCACCGCGTCGAATTCCGTTTCCCCCGCCCGCGGCACGCGGAAGACCATGCGCTCCTGTTTCCCGGCGAGGTGCGCTTCGATGCGGACATGACGGGCATCGAGTTCGCCTACCAGGATTGCGCGGAACAGTTCAGGCGCGAGAAGCACGAGTTGTGGGCATTCCTGAAACGCGCGCCCGAAGACTGGACGTTCAGCGCCGGCCAGCGCGGCACGCTGATGGCCAGGACGCGCGCGTATCTCGAGCAGCACATCGCGCAGCCGGTGACGATCCAGGATCTCGCGCAGGCGCTGCACGTCTCCGTGCGCACGCTCAACCGGCGCTTCGCGGAAGAGGGCACGCGCTTCCAGCTGGTGAAGGACGGCCTGCGGCGCGACATCGCCGTCCACCGGCTCGCCAATTCGAACACGGGCGTGGCGGCGCTGGCGTTCGACCTGGGCTTCGCCGACGCCACCGGTTTTTGCCGCGCCTTCAAGCAGTGGACGGGCAGCAGTCCGACCGATTACCGCAAGGGGAGCCGTCAGGGCGAGTGAGGCGTCCAGCCGCCCAGCACCCAGGCCGGATCGCGGTAGTGCGCGATCGTGTCCGCGTCGCGGTCCTTGTCGAGCCGGCGCGATGCCGGATGCCGCTTGCCGACGTCCACCGGCTTGCCGTCGGCAGCGCGGCTGTTGAATTCCAGGAACCGCACGTGCGACGCATCGCCGTCGACGGGGCCCCAGCCTTCCGGCGCGATGCCGACCAGGGTCGCATCCAGCAGCACCGCTTCCGCATACGGATAATTGCGGCCCTTGTTGTCGGGCAGGCGCGCCAGCACAGTCTCGCCGCCGGTCGCACGGAACGTGCAGTGGTCGAACACGTTGCCGTGATTCGCCTGCGTATTCCGGATCCACATGAACGCGCCGCGCGAGACGATCTCGCAGTGGCGGAAGTACGCGGGACCGCGGCCGAGGATCGTGTCGCCGGTGCCCGTCAGGCGGATGTTCTCGAAGTACGCGCTGCCGTTCGTCTGCAGCGCCTCGCCCGCGCCTTCGATCGTCACGTTCTTCACGATCGTGCGCTCGCCGTTGAGCAGCAGGCCTTCCGCCTGGCCGTTCGCCGTCGTCGCGATGGTCAGGTTCTCCAGCACCATGCCGCGTACATGGTCGAGCGCGAACGCCGCGCGCCGCGACGGGAACGTGCCCGGCAACTCGTTCGTGCCGACGTTCGGCGGATGCGGGTTGAACACCTCGTTGTTCGCGTAATGGATGCGTACGCCGTCGCGGCTCTCGCCTTGTACGGTGACGTCGTGCTTGTTGCGGGCGTAGACGATCTCCTCGTAGTCGCCGTTCTTCACGAAGATCGTGACGCGGCCGGCGTGCCGGTCCGGTACCCAGTCGAGCGCGCCCTGCACGGTGTCGAAATCGCCGCTGCCGTCCGCCGCCACGGTCACGCGGCGCGCATCCGCGGCCGGCGCACGGGCCTTCGTCGTGAAGCGCCAGTCGTTGACGCCCTTGAAGCTGCCGTCGGCCACCGTCAGCACGCCCGGGTCGATCCGCACGTAATACGTCTTCCCGTAGCGGAGCAGGTTATGGTGCGGGGTGATCGTGGCCGCGTTGCCGTGCACGATCACGGGATAAAAATGAAAACCGTCCGTGAAGCCGCCGATGATCGTCAGCTGGTAGTTGCCCGCGGCAGGCTGGACGCCCGGTGCGGACGGCGTGCCCGGCGTCGTGCCTGCATTGGTCCGGCGCGGCCCGCCGTAGTCGTAAGTCGTGGCGAGGTAGGGCGGATACGGGCCGGGCGCGCGTTCGGTGGGGCCGGGCGGGATGCCCAGGTCCAGTTCGTCGACGAGCTTGTCGTCGGCCGCGTCGTAGATGCGGATCCTGCCGGCGTGGCCGATCGTCGGCGGGCTGGCGAAGCGGAGTACCAGATGCGTGTCCGGATTGACGTCGGTGGCGCCGTTCGGTGGAAACTGGGGCGCGGCACCGGCCGGGGTGCAGAGGGCGAGGACGGCGAGGAACGCGAGCTTCATGGGTCTCCGTGGTGGGCAGCCTGTCGTCGGACCATTGTAGAGCGGCTGGACCAATGTTGCAATCGGTCCAGCCGCGCTGTCGTCGTCAGTCGAAATCCGCGTCCAGCACGATCCGGTAGCTCGCCTTGCCGGCACGCAGATGGTCCATCGCGTCGTTCACGCGGCGCATCGGGAAGTGCTCGACCTTCGGCGCGACGTGGTGGTGGGTCGCGAAGCGCAGCATCGTGTCGATCTGGGCGCGGCTGCCCGTCGGCGACGCGGAGATGGCGCGCTGGCCCATGATCAGGCTCATGACCTGCACCGGCACGGGCTGCAGCACGGCACCGAGGAAGTGCAGGCGGCCGCCGGGCGCGAGCAGGGCGATGACGGCGTCCCAGTCGAGCGGCGCGTTGGCCGTGATGAATACGAAGTCGAAGCTGCCGGCCAGGCGCTGCATGTCGGCGTCGGACCGGCTCGAGGCCGTGTGATGGGCGCCGAAGCTCAGCGCTTCCTGCACCTTGCTGGGCGACGACGTGAACGCCGTCACGTCGCAGCCCCAGGCGTGGGTGAACATCAGCGCCATGTGACCGAGGCCGCCGATGCCGAACACCGCCACGCGCGCCGTCGGCGGCACGTGCAGCTGCAGCAGCGGCGCGAACACGGTGATGCCGCCGCACAGCAGCGGTCCGGCGTTCTGCGCCGCCAGCGCGCCGGGAATCGGGATGGTCCAGATCCAGTGGGCGCGCACGCGGTCGGCAAAGGCGCCGTGGTGGCCGACGATGGTCGCCTGCACGCTGGCGCACAAGTGAAAATCGCCGCGGAGGCAGGCCGCGCAGTGCTGGCAGCTGCGCACGTTCCAGCCCACGCCCACGCGCTGGCCGATGGTGAGGCCCTTGGCCGCGGCGATGGCGCCGAGCGCGGCCACGCGGCCGATGGCTTCGTGGCCGGGCACGAACGGGTACGCGGTGATGCCCCATTCGTTGTCCAGCATGGAGAGGTCGGAATGGCAGACGCCGCAATGCTCGACCTCGACTTCCACGTCTTCCGGTCCCAGCGGGCCCGGGTCATATGCGAACGGTGCCAAAGGGCCGCCGGCGGACTGGGCGGCCCATGCGCGAATATTGCTCATGCCAGTGCTCCCGTGTTGAGGACGAAAAAATACTAGCACCGGCAGCGCGACGGGCGCGCGCTATTCACTCCTCGACGAACACGACAGCCGTGCGCGGCGGCACCGAGAACTCGCCCGTCGCGGCATCGAACGTCGCCTGCGTGGCCCGTTTGTCGGCCACGTGTTCGGACAGGAACACGGGGTGTAACCGCATGCGCTTGCCGATGGCCTCCGGGTCCGCCACCGTGTGCCCGACCTTGTCCACGTTGATGACGTAGGTGATGCCGGCGAACCCGGCGCCGGCCAGGCCGCGGCCGTCCAGGTGCGCGGCGGCCACCGTCGGGACCTGCGCGCTGCCCGTGTTGAAGAAGCGCAGGCGCTGGCGGATAGCGGCCGCCGTCGGCAGCCGGAACAGCGTGGAGCTGGCGCGGATGGCGAGCAGGTCGCGGAACGCGTCGCGCGTGAAGGCGATGTCGGCGGGCGCCGGCTTGATGGCGGCGTCGGCCAGCAGGGGCTGCAGCAGTGGCCAGTCGCGGCCATTGTCGTCCGCGGGCGGCAGGCCCGTGCCGAAGTGATTGTCGCGGTAGGTCCAGTCGATGCGGTTGAACCAGTCGCCCGAATTGAAGCTGTTGCGGTCCAGCGATTTCGAGCGCAGCACGTCGATGCCCGCGTGGTAGTACGCGACGCCCTGCGCGAAGGCGTCGACCGCCATGCCCAGCACCTGAACGCGCGCCCGTTCCCGGCTCGTCGTCGAGACAGGGAGCTTGAACACGTCGATGTCGAACAGCGTCTGGTTGTCGTGGTTCTCGACGTAGTTCACGACCTCGCCCGGCTCGCTCGCATAGCCGGCCGGCTGGCCGTTGTAGTCGATGGCTTCCAGCCGCACGGTCTTGTCGTCGAACGTGTGCAGCGGATACGAACGGAGCGAGCCCGCGAGCCCCGCGCGCACCAGGTCCGCGGCTTTCAACAGGTCGGCGGCGGGGCGCGCGCCCGCATGTGCGTTCGGATCGTAGACGAGGCCATTGATCCAGCCCTGGCGGCCGAACATCGCCTCGCCCGAATCGCCCGCGGAACCGCCGCGCACGGCGTCGCGCAGGCGGTCGTTGAACGTGCCGATGCCGCTGCCGTTCAGCGACAGCTGCGACGCCTGCACGAAGCGGGCGCCGTCCGCCACTTCGCCGAAGTTCCAGCCTTCGCCGATCAGCTGGACGTCGCGGCCCGCGATGGCGTTGACTTTTTTCTGCAGGTCTTCCATGACCGCGCGCGGCTGGTGGCCCATCAGGTCGAAGCGGAACGAATCGATCCTGTATTCCTTCGCCCACAGCGCGACGGAATCGATCATCAGCTTGCCCATCATGCGGTGTTCCGTCGCCGTGTTGTCGCAGCACGTCGAGCGCTCGATCGCGCCGTTCGCGTTCAGGCGGTGGTAGTAGCCGGGCACGACGCGGTCGAGGACGGATTTCTCGTTCTGCCCCGCGATGAACGTATGGTTGTAGACGACGTCCATGCCGACGCGCAGGCCCGTCCTGTGCAGGCTTTGCACCATCTGGCGGAACTCGACGATGCGACGGGCGCCGTCGGCAGGATCGGTCGCGTAGCTGCCTTCCGGCGCGTTGTAGTGGAACGGGTCGTAGCCCCAGTTGAAGCAGTCCGTCTCCGCCGTGCGTTTTATCAGTGCCTGCTGCGTGTCGCCGTCCGGCGTGCCGGCCGGTTGCGGCACGGCGCATGCCGTCTCTGGCACGCTGCCGATGTCGTACACGGGCAGCAGGTGGATGTCCGTCAGGCCGCTGCGCGCCAGTGCCGCGAGATGCTTCATGCCGTCCGAACCGGTATCGGTGAACGCGAGGTATTTGCCGCGATGCGCGACCGGCACGCTCGCGTCGTCGCGCGAAAAGTCGCGCACGTGCAGTTCGTAGACGACCATGTCGGTCTGGTGTTTCACCGTCTGCGGCGCAGGTGTCGTGTCCCAGCCGGCCGGCTTCAGGCGCGGCGAATCGAGCCGTGCGATGTAGCTGCGCGTCGAATCCGTCGTCAGGCTGATCGAATACGGATCGGTGACGAGGTTGCGCACGATGCCCGCATCGACCGGCACGTCGACCGCGTACTTGTAATACTTGCCGGTCAAATCGCCCGGCAGCGCGGCGCGCCATGCGCCCGTGCGGCGGTCGAATTCCATCTGGTAGACCGCGCGCACGCCGCCCGTGCCGCCGTCGTACACGCAGACGGCAGCCTGCTGCGCGGTCGGTGCCCACACCGCGAAGCGCGTGCGCCCGCTGCCCACGTCCACGCC
>NZ_JBKYMO010000343.1:0-6234 GCF_047302915.1 Massilia sp. CT11-108
CGACCGCTACCGCGCCGCGACGCTCCAGTTCCGCGACCGCGCGGACGCCACGCGCCGCCTGCTCGTGGACGTGCGTGCCTACGACGACGGCGTCGCCTTCCGCTACCGCATCGACGGCAGCGATCCCGTCCGCCTGCGCGGCGAAAAGACGGGCTTCGTGCCTGCGGGCGATCCGGACTGCCTGATCTCGGTGTTCGACGGCGCGCACGAAGTGCCGTTCGCACGCCAGAAGATCACCCAGCTGGACGACAAGAAGGGCTACGACGTGCCGGTCGTGTGCACGACGCCGTCCGGCCGCACCGCCTATGCGATCACCCAGGCCAACCTCGGGGGCTACACGGGTGCGTCCCTGTGGCGCGATGGCGCCGGCCTGCGCGTGCATCTGTCCCCAGTGCCGGGCCGCGCCGCGCCCGTGTACGCATCGCAGGGCGGGTTGCAGACCGCCTGGCGCGTCGTCATGCTGGGCAACCGGCCGGGCGATTTGATCGCCTCGAACCTGGTCGGCAACCTGAATCCCGCCGCGCAGGGCGATTTCAGCTGGGTCAAGCCCGGCAAGGCCGCGTGGGACTGGTGGTCGGGTCCGCTCATGGGCATGAAGCCGGACATGGCGGCCTACCGCCGCTTCATCGACTTCGCGGCCGCATCGGGCTTCCCGTACTACCTGATCGACGCGGGCTGGTCCAAAGGCGCAAACGCCGACGCCTGGGTCGCGCTGCCGACCACCGACATCACCCGCACCGCCGACGGCATCGACATGCCGGAACTGGTGCGCTACGCGGCCTCGAAGGGCGTCGGACTGATCCTGTGGGCCCACTGGGAACACGTTGCGGCGCGCATGGACGAGGTGCTCGACACCTACGCGCGCTGGGGCATCAAGGGCGTCAAGATCGACTTCATGAGCCGCGACGACCAGGACATGGTCGATTTCTACCAACGCGTCGCGCGGGCCACGGCCCAGCGCCACCTGCTGCTGGACCTGCACGGCGCCTACGTGCCCGCCGGCCTGCAGCGGACGTATCCGAACTTCATCACGCAGGAAGGAGTCCTGGGCGCGGAGTGGAGCAAGATGCAGAAGAAGGTCACGCCCGAGCACAACCTGATGCTGCCGTACACGCGCATGCTGGCCGGGCCGATCGATTACACACCGGGCGGCTTCCGCAACGTCACGCCCGCGGCGTTCCAGGTGCGCGCCGAACTGCCGTTCGTGCAGAACACCCGCGGCCAGGAACTGGCGAAGTACGTGGTGTACGACAGCCCGCTGCAGATGGTGTCCGACGATCCGGACGCCTACCGCGACGCCGAAGGCTTCGATTTCATCCGCAAGGTGCCGACGGCGTGGGACGAGACCCGTTTCCTGTCCGGCGAACCGGGCAAGGACATCGTGCTGGCGCGGCGCCAGGGCACGACGTGGTACGTGGGCGCGATGTCCGCGGACGAGGGTGCGACGACGAAGCGCGTGCCGCTGGACTTCCTGCCGGCCGGGCGCTACAAGGCCACGATCTGGGAAGACGGCGCCACGCCGAACAACGTCAAACTGCGCGAAGCGGACGTGACGGCGCGCGACGCCCTGGCCCTGGAACTGGCGGGGGCGGGCGGCGCGGTGGTGATCCTCGAAGCCCGGTGATCAGGCCAGCGGGTCGATCGCGAACGCGGGCATCCGGACGTTTTCGCGCGCGGCCTCGAGGAACTTGTCCGCGGTGAGCAGCGCCTCGTGGATGGTCACGTCCATGTCGAGGTAGCGGTACGTGCCGAGCCGGCCGACGAAAGTCACGTTCGGCTCGGTGCGCGCCAGGTTCACGTATTTTTCCAGCAGCGCCTTCTCGCGCGCCTGGCGGATCGGGTAGTACGGCGTATCGTTTTCCTCGCACTGGCGGCTGTACTCCATGTAGCAGATCGTGCGCTCGTGCTGTTCCCACGGCGAGAAGTGCTTGTGCTCGGTGATGCGCGTATAGGTCTGCGAATCGTCGCAGTAGTTGATGACGGCGTTGCCCTGGTAGTCGCCGGTGTCGCGGAAGACTTCGAAATCCAGCGTGCGGTACGGCAGGCGGCCTTCGACGTGCTTGAACCAGGCGTCGATCGGGCCGCTGTAGAACACGTGGTCGTAGTCGGACCTGGACGCCGGATCGAAGCGCGTCCCGAGGTGCACCTTGATGCCCGGCACCTTCAGGATGTTTTCCACGAGCGCCGTGTAGCCGTCCTTCGGCATGCCCTGGTACTTGTGGTTGAAGTAGTTGTCGTCGTAATTGAAGCGCACGGGCAGGCGCTTCAGGATGCTGGCCGGCAGTTCGCTCGGATGCAGGCCCCACTGTTTCATCGTGTACGTCTTGAAGAAGGCTTCGTACAGTTCGCGGCCGACGAAGCGCAGCGCCTGTTCCTCGAACGTCTGCGGATTCTCGATCGACTTGTCGCCCAGCGACTGGATGAACGCCTGGGCTTCGGCGGGACGGAAGGTCTTGCCGAAGAACTGGTTGATCGTCAGCAGGTTGATCGGCAGGGTGAACACGCGGTTGTTCGTGATCGCCTTCACGCGGTTCACGTAGGGCATGAATTCCGCGAAACGGTTGACGAATTCCCACGCCCGTTCGTTATCGGTGTGAAAAATGTGCGGTCCATACACATGGACCATGACGCCGGTCTCGCTGTCGCGCTCCGAGTGGCAATTGCCCGCGATGTGGTCGCGCGCCTCGAAGATCTCGACGTTGTAGCCCGCATGGGCCAGCTGGTGGGCGATGACAGCTCCGGAAAACCCAGCACCGACAATGGCAATATTTTTTTTCATTCGCTGATCCTGTTTGAAAAGTGATGTGTGACCCATGCCCGCATGCGCTGCTGGTGACTTGCAGTTACTACACGATAGGAATGTGAAATATAGTGCCAAAAATATATCACCTCTCACCCGTTTGGCCCCGCACAATTGGATGCGGACGAATGCATGGCGATTATTCGGACGCGTCACGCAAATACGAAAACCGCCGGCCGAAGCCAGCGGTTTTCGCCACGACAAGGGGTCGCCGATCAGCGTTTGCGCATTAACGCTTGCGCATTAACGCTTACTATCGTTCTTGTGGCTCTGCGAGCCGGCCTTGGCGTGCTGCTCCGGCGTGCCGCCGCGCGTGCTGTTACCCCGCTGATTGCCGCTCTGCGAGTTGCCAGCATTACCGCTCTGGCTGTTGCCGTCGTTCTTGTGGCTCATCGAGCCGGCACGGCGTGCTTCTTCCGAGGTGAACTCGTGGGCATTGCCGGAAGCGTGGGCGGCGCGGCCGCCTTCCGATGCGATTTCGCGCTGCTTTTGCGGGTCCATCGATGCGAAACCGCGGTTGCTGGTATCGCCGCTCTGGTTGTTGCCCTTGTTACCGCCTTGTTGGTTGTTCGATGCCATGATCGTTCTCCTTTAAGTGGGTTGAGCGCATTTGCACTTCCTCTGCCGGAGCAGCGTCTCGTGACGCCCGTTCGGGAAGAGGTGAGTCCATGGTAAGCCCGTCCTTATGCATGGTGAATAGGAATTCCTACGGCTGACTTGTAGGATGAGTCTGTCTATTTTGGTGCAACAATCAGTGCACGGACGGCCCCGGCGGCATCGCATCGCCGCGGCGCAGCAAGGATTCCGCGAGCTTCGGGTCGTCCAGCCGCACGATCGAGAGCGGGTGCGCGAACTCGATGCCTTCCTTCTGAAAGCGGCGGTAGATCTCGAGGAAGATCGCCTGCTGCGCATCCATGTGCAGGATGTAGTCCGGGCTGCGGAAGTGGTACACGACTTCGAAATCCAGCGACCACTGGCCCCAGCTGAAGAAGTGGGCGCGCTCGAAGTCGACGTTCTGCTGGCTCGAGACGATCTCGCGGATGATCTGCGGGATGCGGCACAGCTGGTCTTCCGGTGTGCCGTACGCGACGCGCAGGACGAATGCCACGCGCCGCGTCTGCATGCGCTTGTGGTTGTGGATGCGGCTCTTCAGCAGCTCGCCGTTGGAAAACACGACCTGCTCGCCGCCGAGCCCGCGCACGCGCGTCGTCTTGAGGCCGATGTGTTCCACCGACCCGAGCACGTCGCCCACGATGATGAAATCGCCGACCTCGAACGGCTTGTCCAGCATGATCGACAGCGACGCGAACAGGTCCCCCAGGATGTTCTGCGTGGCGAGCGCGACGGCCACGCCGCCGATCCCCAGGCTGGCCACGAGGGTCGTGATATTGATCCCGAAGTTATCGAGGATCATCAGGGTGACGACCACCCACAGCAGCAGCCGCGAAATGAAGCACAGGACGCTGCTCGAGGCGCGCCGCGCGCCGTCGACGGGGCCGATGCTGAACCGGTCGCGCCATGCGCGCAGGCCCGTGTCGCCCCAGATCGCCGCCTGCAGCAGCAGCGACGCGATGGCGATGCGGGTGACGAACTTGTCCTGCCTGGCCGTCAGTTCCAGGAACGTGCCGCCGAAATACACGGCAAACACGAGGATGAACAGCAGATACGTCTTCGACAGCATCGCCGTGACGAAGTCGTCCAGCCGGGTTTCGGTCCGGCGCGACAGCGCTTCCATACGCCGCAGCACGAACGCGCGCAGGAACACCATCGCGACGGCACTGCCAAGCGCCACGCCCAGGGCCAGAGCCCAGTCTTCGACACCATTGTTGAGAAAGGAGAAGTGCCCGGATTGGGACAGGAAGGGAAACGTCATCGACATGATTCACTAAAAACGAAAGCCAGCCGCCAGTGTGCGGGCGGGCGCCATCCGGCCGCGCACAATTGACTTTCGGAAGGGCGCGGCATACATTGTCTTATTTGCATCAAGACACCGCCCGACACCGATGGCCTCCGACCAGACCACCAAGATCCTGCTCGTCGACGACCAGCCGGCCAACCTGGCGGTGCTCGAGGCCATCCTGGCGGACCTGGGGCAGACGCTCGTGTCCGTGACGTCCGGCGAGGCGGCGCTGCGCGAAGTGCTGGCCCACGATTTCGCCGTCGTGCTGCTGGACGTGCGCATGCCGACGATGAACGGGTTCGAGCTGGCGGAACTGATCCGCGAGCACCCGCGAACGCACAGCCTGCCCATCATCTTCCTCACCGCCGGCGACGCCGACGAATTCCCGCTCGAGCGCGCGTACGCGCTGGGCGCGGTCGACTACCTCACCAAGCCGCTCAATCCCATCGTCCTGCGGGCCAAGGTCGCCGTGTTCATCGACCTGTACCGCAAGAACGCGGAACTGGCCCGCATCGAGGAAGAACGCCACCGCGCCCAGCTGCGTTCGCGCGATGCCCGCCTGCGGCTCATCCTCGACAACATCCGCGACTATGCGTTCATCGGCACGGACGTCGACCGCATCGTGACGGAGTGGGAAGGGGGTGCCGCCGCGATCACCGGCTGGTCGCCCGACGACGTGCGCGGGCGCAGCGCCGACCTGCTGTTCACGCCGGAAGACGTGGCGCACGGCCAGCCCGAACTGGAAGCCCGGCGCGCGCTCGAACAGGGCCGCGCGGAGGACCGCCGCTGGCACCTGCGCAGCGACGGCACGCGTTTCTTCGCGGACGGCGTGATGGTGCCGCTGCGCGACGAGGCGGGCGTCCACGTCGGCTTTGCCAAGATCATCCGCGACGCCACCGCCGAAAAGCTGGCCGCCGAACGGCTGGCCGAGAGCGAACAGGAACTGGACGAAAGCCGGCGCGAGGCCGAGGCCGAGCGCGAGCGGCTGCTGCGCGAGCTGCAGGCCGCCAGCGAGCGCATGCGCGACATCTTCCACCGCGCGCCCGCCATCATGTGCGTGATGAGCGGCCCGGACCACGTGATCGAGATGGCCAACCAGCGCTTCCTGGAACTGGCCGGCGGCCGCAAGCTCGCCTGGCGCCCCGTGCGAACGGCGTTGCCGGAACTGGCGGGGCAGGGTTTTGCCGACGTGCTGGACCGCGTGTTCGCGAGCGGCGAAGCGGTCGAGGGCCATAACGTGCGCCTGCTGCTGGCCCCTGCCGCGGACGGCACCGGCGACGCGCACACGGGCCTCGAAGAACACTTTCTCGACTTCGTGTGCATGGCCCTGCGGGAACCGGACGGCAGTGTGTCGGGTGTGCTGCTGCACGGCGTCGACGTCACCGAGCGCGCGCGTGCCAACCTGCTCGCCATCGGCCAGCGCGGCGCGCTGGAACTGGCCGTGACCGACGCGCCGCTGGGCGACGTACTCGACGTGCTGGCCCGCACCGCCGAGGATTACACGGGCGGCGCGGCGCTGGCCTCCGTGCAGCTG
>NZ_JBKYMO010000344.1:0-6220 GCF_047302915.1 Massilia sp. CT11-108
CAGCTGGCTCGCGAGGCCCGTCGCCGCCGCCTTGCTCTGGCGGTCGCGCCCGTGCTCGCGCAGCGCGTGCGCGATCTCGTGGCCCATCACGGCCGCGATCTCGTCGTCCGTGAGGCGCAACTTGTCGATGATGCCCGTGTAGAACGCGATGCGCCCGCCCGGCATGCAGAACGCGTTCACCTCGCCGGACTGCAGCAGGTTGACCTGCCACTTCCACTGCTGCGCATCCGGGTTCCAGCGCGCCGTGTTCGGGATGATGCGTTTCGCGATGGCGCGCAGGCGCTGCACGCGCGGGTCGGATTCCGGCACGAGCGCGCCTTCCTGCTTCGCCTTGCTCATCAGCGCCAGGTATTGCTGGGCCGACTGCTGGTTGATGGCTTCCTCGGGCGCCGCGATGTCGCGCCACACGCCGCCGATCGAATTGCGTTTCAGTGGCTTGACGGCGATGCCGTCCTGCACGACCTGGTCCTGGTTCGGGCGGTCGTCCTGCGCGCGCGCGGCGTACGCGCCGGGCGTGGCGACGCTCAGGGCAAGCAGCACGGCCGCGCCATGCTTGAAGAGTCGATTCATGGTGTTCTCCTGCTGGGTTCCGGACACATGATGCCCGCGTCGCGCCCGTAAGTACAACACGATACGCATAAGCGGGCGGTGGCGCGTCAGGCCTTGCTCACGAGATCGCGCTTGCGCAGGCGGAACACCGCCAGGCTGCCGCGCAGGTTCGGCAGGAACGACACCGGCTTGCCCTCGGCCAGCGCGACGTATTCCAGCACTTCCAGGCCGCATTTCTCGGCCAGTTCCTTGAAATCGTAGATCGTCGCGTAGCGCAGGTTGGGCGTGTCGAACCACTGGTAAGGCAGGGTGCGCGACACCGGCATGCGGCCTTTCAGCAGCGCGGCGCGGTGCGGCCAGTACGCGAAGTTCGGGAACGACACGATCGCTTCCTTGCCCACGCGAACGATGTCGCGCAGGCGCGCCTCCACGTGCTGCATCATCTGCAGCGACGACAGGCACAGGACCATGTCGAACGCGTCGTCCGCGAACAGGCCGAGGCCCTGCTCCATGTCGTGCTGGATCACGCTGATGCCGCGCTGTGTGCTTTCCAGGACCTTGTCGTCGGCGATCTCGACGCCATAGCCGGTGCAGCGCTTGGCCTGCTCCAGGTAGCGCAGCATGGCGCCGTCGCCGCAGCCGACGTCCAGCACGTGCGCGCCGTCGCCCACCCAGTGGGCAATGAACGCGAGGTCGGACCGCAGGGTCAGGTCTTCGTATTTCATGCCGCCTCCTTCTTCTCGCCGGCGATGCGTTCGAAGTAGGCACGGACGATGTTCATGTAGCGCACGTCTTCGAGCAGGAAGGCGTCGTGGCCGTGCGGCGCGTCGATCTCGGCATAGGTCACCTTGCGGCGATTGGCCAGCAGCGCTTCCACGATCTCGCGGCTGCGCTCCGGCGAGAAGCGCCAGTCCGTCGAGAACGACGCGACGAGATATTGAGCCTGCGTGTTTTCCAGCGCCTTGGCGAGGTTGCCGCCATGCTCGCGCGCCGGATCGAAATAGTCGAGCGCCTTGGTGATCAGGAGGTACGTGTTGGCGTCGAAGTATTCCGAGAACTTGTCGCCCTGGTAGCGCAGGTACGATTCGATCTCGAAGTCGATGCCGAAGTCGAATTTGTAGTCGTTCCTCTCGGCCGCGTTGCGCAGCTTGCGGCCGAATTTCTCCGCCATGTCGTCGTTCGACAGGTACGTGATGTGGCCGACCATGCGCGCCACCTTCAGGCCGTTCTTCGGCACGACGCCGTGTTCGTAGAAGTCGCCGCCGCGGTAGTCCGGATCGGTGAGGATCGCCTGGCGCGCCACGTCGTTGAACGCGATGTTCTGCGCCGAGAGTTTCGGCGTGGACGCGATCACGATGCAGTGGCGCAGGCGCTCGGGGAACATGATGCTCCACGCGAGGGCCTGCATGCCGCCCAGCGAACCGCCCATCACGGCCGCGAATTGCCGGATGCCGAGGCGGTCGGCCAGCAGCGCCTGCGCGGCGACCCAGTCTTCCACCGTCACGACGGGGAACGTGGCGCCGTACGGTTTTCCCGTGGCCGGATTCGTGTGCATCGGGCCCGTGGACCCGAAGCAGGAGCCGAGGTTGTTGACGCCGATGACGAAGAAGCGGTCGGTGTCGACCGGCTTGCCCGGCCCCACCATGTTGTCCCACCAGCCCGCGCTCTTCGGCTGGTCGGCGTAGTGGCCGGCGACGTGGTGCGACGCGTTCAGCGCGTGGCAGATCAGCACCGCGTTCGATTTGTCGGCATTCAGCGTGCCGTACGTTTCATACATCAGCGTGTAGTCGCCGATCGCCGCGCCGCTTTGCAGGCGCAACGGTTCGGCGAAGTGCATCGCCTGGGGGGAGACAATTCCGATCGATCCCATGAAGACTCTTAAGTTGTAACTAGACGGACTGCAGCTGCTCCACCGCTTCGGCGATGGCCGCCGGTTCCATCGCGCGCAGGATGCGCTTGGTGCGCGGCACGAGCCGCGCCAGGTCGCTGGACAGGATTTCCTGCTTGACGGCCAGGAGCTGGGCCGGATGCATCGAGAACTCGCGCAGGCCCATGCCCAGCAGCAGGCGCGTGAGCTTGACGTCGCCCGCCATCTCCCCGCACACGGCGACGTCGATGCCGGCCTTGTGCCCGGCCTCGATCGTCATCGCGATCAGGTTCAATACCGCCGGGTGTAGCGGATTGTACAGGTGCGCCACCTCGTAGTCGACGCGGTCGATCGCCAGCGTGTATTGAATCAGGTCGTTGGTGCCGATGGACAGGAAGTCCAAACGCTTGACGAACATCGGCAGCGCCAGCGCGGCGGCCGGGATTTCGATCATCGCGCCGACTTCCACCGCCTCGTCGTACTTGATGTTCTGCTCGCGCAGCTGGGCCTTGGCCTGCTCGATCATGCTGAGCGTCTGGTCGATCTCGAACGCATGCGCCAGCATCGGGACCAGGATGCGCACCTTGCCGAATGCCGACGCGCGCAGGATGGCGCGCAGCTGCGCGAGGAACATCTGCGGCTCGGCGAGGCAGTAGCGGATCGCGCGCAGGCCGAGCGCCGGATTCAGCGCCGTGTGTTCGGTCTGGTCGAGCGGCTTGTCCGCGCCCACGTCGAGCGTGCGGATCGTGACCGGACGGCCCTTCATCGCCAGCACGGCCTTGCGGTACTGCTCGAACTGCTCGTCCTCGCCCGGCACTTTCAAACCCTGCGCGCCGCGGCCCATGAACAGGAATTCGGAACGGAACAGGCCCACGCCGACGGCGCCCGCTTCCAGCGCCGGGCCGCAATCGTCCGGCAGCTCGATGTTGGCGAGCAGCGTGATCGGCGTGCCGTCCTTCGTCACGGCCGGCGTCTTCTTGAGCTTGAGGAGGCGTTTTCGCGCCTTCATCAAATTGGCCTGGCGCGCGCGGTACTGCTCCATCACGAGCGCGCTCGGATTGCAGATCACGACGCCGGCATCGCCGTCGACGATCACCCAGTCGTCCTGCTCGATCAGGCGCGACGCCTGGCTCATGCCGACGGCGGCCGGGATGTCCAGGCTGCGCGCGACGATCGCCGTGTGCGAGTTCTGGCCGCCCACGTCCGTGACGAAGCCGACGAACGAGCGGTCGCGGAACGCGAGCATGTCGGCCGGCGAGATGTCGTGCGCGACGACGATCATCTGCGGCTGGAAGTGGTCTTCCTCGGGCACCGGCGGGGCCGGCAGCGCGGTCCCCATCAGCACCTTCAGCACGCGCTCGGCCACCTGCTGGATGTCCTGCTTGCGCTCGCGCAGGTACTCGTCCTCGATCTCGTCGAACTGCGCGGACAGCTCGTCGATCTGCGTGACGAGCGCCCATTCCGCGTTGTAGTGGCGCGAACGGATGATGTCAAGGGGCGCCTCCGAGATCATCGGGTCGGACAGGATCAGCACGTGCACGTCGATGAACGCGCCCAGTTCCGTCGGCGCTTCCTTCGGCAGCTCGGTCCACAGCTCCTGCAGGTTGCGGTGCACTTCGGCGATCGCATCCTGCAGGCGCTTCACTTCCGCCTCGACCTGCTCTTCCGGCACGAGGTAGTGCTTGACGTCGAGCGCGGCCGGCGTGAGCAGGTGCGCACGCCCGATCGAGATCCCGCGCGAGACCGGAATGCCGTGCAGTGTGAACGATGCCATGGAATTTCCCAAATGACGGCCTCGGCTATCCGGCATTACTCGCCTTCGCCGAATTTATCGTTGATGAGGCCGGTGAGCGCGGCGATGCAGTCCTGTTCGTCGGGGCCGTCCGCTTCCAGCGTCACCTTGGCGCCCTTGCCAGCGGCCAGCATCATGACGCCCATGATCGACTTGGCGTTGATGCGGCGGCCGTTGCGGGTGAGCCAGACGTCGCTCTGGAACTTGGCGGCCAGCTGGGTGAATTTGGCGGATGCGCGGGCGTGAAGGCCCAGCTTGTTGATGATCTCGAGTTCCTGTTGAATCATATTTTAATTGTCGTTTCTCTCGTTCATCTGTCCGGTCAGGTGCCGACCCGGATGCGGTTGTCGACCCGGACGGCGCCGTTCTGCGCGCCGGCCAGGGCCATCTCGACCACGACGTCCAGCGTGTCGCGCCGGTACGTGATCGCGCGCAGCAGCATCGGCAGGCTGATGCCCGCGATGACTTCCACGCGCCCGGCCTCGGCCAGCGTGTTGCAGCAGTTCGACGGCGTGCCGCCCTTGATGTCGGTGATGACCAGCACGCCATCGCCTTCGTCCAGGCGCTGGATCGCACTCTTGGCCAGTGCGTGGATCTCGTTCGTGTCCTGGTCCGCCGTCACGTCGATCGCTTCGAAGCGCTCGGTGGGGCCGCGGAACACGTGCGCGACCGCGGCGATGAATGCCTGGCCCAGTGGAGCGTGGGTCATCAGCAGGATGCCTACCATGTTGTCAGTTTCCTGTTACCCGTTTCTCGACGGCGTCGATGAACATCGCCGCGACGTCGAAACCGGTCTGGTCGGTGATCTCCTGGAAACACGTGGGGCTGGTGACATTCACCTCGGTCAGGAAATCGCCGATCACGTCCAATCCTACCAGCAACAGGCCACGGGCCGCCAGAATCGGACCCAGACTTTCGGCGATCTCGCGGTCGCGCTCGGTCAGCGGCTGCGCGACGCCGGTGCCGCCGGCCGCCAGGTTGCCGCGCACTTCTCCGGCCTGCGGGATGCGCGCCAGCGAGAACGGGACCGGCTTGCCGTCGATGACGAGCACGCGCTTGTCGCCCTTGACGATGGCGGGAATGTATTTCTGCGCCATGATCGTGCGCGCGCCGTTGTCCGTCAGCGTCTCGATGATGGAACCGAGGTTCAGGCCATCGTCCTTGACGCGGAAGATGCCGGCGCCGCCCATGCCGTCCAGCGGCTTGAAGATCACGTCGCCGTGTTCGGCGTGGAAGGCGCGCAGGCGCGTGCCGGACGACGACACGAGCGTGGGCGACGTGAACTGGCTGAACTGGGCGATGGTCAGCTTTTCGTTGTGGTCGCGGATCGCCGAGGGTTTGTTGAACACGCGCGCGCCCTGGCGCTCGGCCAGTTCCAGCAGATACGTGCCGTACACGTATTCCATGTCGAACGGCGGGTCCTTGCGCTCGATGACGGCGTCGAACGCGGACAGGGGCACGGTATCGGTGTCGCCTTCGCGGTACCAGTCGTCCGGGTCGCCGGTCAGCTGGATCTCGGTGGCCTCGGCCGTCACGACGCCCTCTTCCAGCACCAGGTGGCGCTGTTCGAAGGCATAGATCCGATGGCCGCGCCGCGCCGCTTCGCGCATCATCGCGAACGTCGAGTCCTTGTAGATTTTGAAGCCGGACAGCGGATCGGCGAGAAAAGCGATTTTCATGATGGTCCCAATGAAGGCAATGCCACGATTTTAGCCGGAAACGCGGATGTTCGCGGAAAGGCGGCCGCGTCCGGCGGACGAGTTATCGGGGCATCTTCCTGTTGGCAAAACGTCATCTATTCAATCTGCATTTGCGAACCGTCAAACGTGCCGCCGGACCAGTTGGGAAGATGCGACGCAGGAGGGCACTATGAGCGACCAAGCCGAGCAGGAACGCATCAACCAGGTCTATCGCCAATGGACTGGCGGCGCCGCGTTGGCGAAGCACGCCTGGCACCGGCCCGACATCGTTCGCCAGGCCGCGGCGCCGCCAGTCCATTGGCGATAGACCTG
>NZ_JBKYMO010000345.1:0-6216 GCF_047302915.1 Massilia sp. CT11-108
TTCTTCCATGTCGCGGCGCGAACCGAGGCCCGCTTCCGCCAACACCTTGTGCAGCTTCGGTGCGTCGTCCTCGGCCGCCTTCTGGGCCGCGGTCTTGCGCGTGCGTTTCGGTTTTTCCACGGCCTCCGGCTGCGCGCCTTCCGGTGCGGGCGCGGGTGCGGCCTCCGCCTTCGGCTTGGTGCGACGCTTCGGCTTGGCGGCCGTCTCCTGTCCTGCCTCGGCAGGGATCGTCTCGTTCATGTCAGTTGGATTCATCATTCATTTCTTGGTTTTGCTGACCTGGCGCGACGATCAGTCGTTGGACGCGAGCGCTTGGTCGTGTATCGGGACTTCAACGGGTGAAGTGTCGTCAAATTGTTGCAGGGCCGCTTCCAGTGCTTCCAGGCTGCGCCCGGCGCCGATGTCGGCCACCTGCTGCAGCGGCGGCAACTGGGACAGCGCGGCGAGCCCCAGGTCGTCGAGAAACTGCTTCGTCGTTCCCAGCAGCGCGGGGCGCCCGGGCACTTCGCGGTGGCCCACCACGTCGATCCAGCCGCGGTCTTCCAGCATCTTGATCGTCTGCGAATTCACCGCCACACCGCGGATTTCCTCGATGTCGCCACGCGTCACCGGCTGGCGGTAGGCGATGATCGCCAGGGTTTCCAGGGTCGCGCGCGAATATTTCGGCGGTTTTTCCGGCGCGATCCGGTCCAGGTAAGGCTTCATTTCCGGGCGGCTCTGGAAACGCCAGCCCGATGCCAGGCTGACGATCTCGATGCCGCGATCCTGCCAATCCTGGCGCAATTCTTCGAGCAGGATCTTGATCGTATCCGACCCGACGCCGGCGCCCAGCGGCTGGCCGTCCTTGTCCACGTCGACGAAGAGCTTCTTCATGGCGTGGATCGTCATCGGCTCGCGCGCGCACAGCAAGGCGGTCTCGAGGACCTTCTTGGCCTCATCAGTGTTCATAACGATGTCGTCAGCGGAGTGTGCAACTCTGGATGCTAAGAATCATCAAACATAACCCGCTCCATCAGCTGCGCGGCAGCCGCCAGACTGAGACTCATGCTTTGAAACGGGGTTCCATCGCCCGGATTGGCGTACCGGACGGGATACCGTGAGGGTTTGCGCCCTGGCACGGGGCGGCTCACCGGAAAGTGGACCGCAAACGGTTGATTTTCAAGAGAAACGGGGCTACCGGCACCATCGGGAGACTGGGCTCTGGAGGCGAGGCTCCTGGCGCCGGGCTAAGCGAACGACATCGTTTCTTCCAACTGACAGTCATTGTACCCGATAAAACCGGGAAAAGAACATTGCCATGCATCGGAAGCGACGCCGCGGACGCGGATCACACGCCCGGATGGTCCGCGAGGATTGCCGAAACGCCCACGAAAGCGGGGTAGTTGGCCGTGATCACATAGGTGGGCACCTGCGCCAGGTAGCCCGCGAAGCGGCCCTTCTGCTCGAAGCGGGCGCGGAAGCACGAGGCGGCGAAGCGCTCGCCCAGGCGCGGCACGATGCCGCCGCCGATGTAGACGCCGCCCTGGGCGCCCAGCGTGACGGCCAGGTTGCCGGCGATGGTGCCCAGCATGCCGCAGAAGACCTCGATGACCTCGTCGCACACGACGCAGGTGCCGGCCAGGCCGCGGCGCGTGATCTCGGGCGCATCCAGTGCCGCCACCGCGCCGCCGCGCAGGTTCGCCAGCGCGCGGTAGATCAGTTCCAGGC
Organism: Massilia sp. CT11-108; assembly: GCF_047302915.1. Taxonomy (NCBI): domain Bacteria; kingdom Pseudomonadati; phylum Pseudomonadota; class Betaproteobacteria; order Burkholderiales; family Oxalobacteraceae; genus Massilia; species Massilia sp. CT11-108. Next base: position 1,708 of record NZ_JBKYMO010000345.1, read on the forward strand.
CGGAACCGGACAGGAAGCGCTCGGCCGACACGTGTTCGAATTCGCGCCAGGCGAATTGCAGGATGGCGACTTCGGTCTCGTTGGCCGGGGAAAACGTCACATGGCCGCCTTCGCTGCGCAGTGCCGTCCAGACCGGCTTGGCGCCAGCCGGCAGGTTTTCCGCAGGCACCAGGCCGGATACGCCCAGACCCGTCCCCGCTCCCAGCAGGCCGATCGAGCTGCCCGCGACGGGCGCGCCGCCGCCGACCTGGCGCTTCTCGCCGTCCGCCAGGTGCGGCAGCGCCATCGCCAGCGCGTAGAAATCGTTGACGACGGCCAGTGCGTCGAATCCGCACTCGCGGCGCAGCGCCTCGATCGAGAATTCCCAGTGATGATTGGTCATGCGCACGAAGTCGCCGACGATCGGATTCGCAATCGCGATCGCCCCATGGCGGACGGCGCCCACGGCGGCCACGTGCGGCAGCGCGAGGTAGGCCCGTAGCGCGTCGGCGAGGGTCGCGTACGCGGCGCACGGCAGGACTTCGATCAGCCCGACCGTGCCGGGTCCGGTTTCCAGCGCGAAGCGAGCATTGGTCCCGCCGATGTCGGCCAGCAGGCGCGGGCTCGCGTATCGGGCGCTGTCGAGGCGCGGTTCGGTGGACGGATCGACGATGGCAACGGGCGAAACGATCATGGCAGGCCGTAAGAAACAGATTCCTCGAAGCTTAAGGATTTCTTGGCTGCAGCGCAAGCTTTTATTGTAGTTTAGATACATCCGACCCAACACCCGGGCGAATTTGCGTAAAACCCCTGTGTAGCAACGAGTAGTCCAGCTACCAATGCGCGGGATTTATCGAACGCATGAGCGAGCGCCGGCGCGCCGGGCCGGTGCCGCGTGATCGGTCAATGGATGATTGCTCAGCCGTGCTTGGGCTTGAGCTCGGCGTCGGCCTGGGCGGCCGCGCAATGGTCGTTCCACGCATCCAGGCCGCCGTGCAGCGGACGGGCGCGATGAAAACCGTTCTTGACGAATTCCTTCGCCACCTGCGCCGCCGTGACGTCGTTCGGGCAGGAGCAATAGATGACGATGTGGCGGTCCTTGTCGAGCGTGGCCATCAGGCGCTCCGGCACGTTGTCGCCATAGACCAGTGCGCCGGGAATGCCTGCTTCCAGCTGGCGCGCGGTGGCGCCGCGGGCGTCGACGATCAGCGGATCGTGTCCCGCCTCGACCAGGTCCTTGAGCTCGTCCATCGTGATGCGCGGCAGGTTGGCCCCGCCGAGGTTGCGCTTGCGCTCGATGTACTTGAACGACACGAACAGCACGAGCAGGAAGCCGACGACCATCAACGCCGTGCTGCCCAGGGTCTCGAACCATGCGATGACGTCGTCCACGCTGTTGTGAAACCAGGCACCGAGGCCCATGCCCACGCCGCTCCACAGCAGGCCGCCGGCGACGGACAGCCAGACGAACTGCGGCGTCGTCGTGCCCATGGCGCCCGCGAGCGGCGGCGCGATCGTGTTGAAGCCGGGAATGAACTTGGCGACGACGAGGGATTTCGCGCCCCAGCGGCTGAAATTGTCCTCGGTCTGGCTGACGCAGGAATCGGGCGACAGCGAAATCTTGCACAGCAGGCGCAGGATGCGCTTGCCGTAGTAGCGGCCGGCGCGGAACCAGAAGTAATCGCTGATGAGGCAAGCCAGCACGGCCGCGGCCAGGTACAGCGGCCAGTTGGCCCCGCCGTCGACGGCCAGCGCACCGGCGATGATCAGCACCGGAAACGCGGGAATGGGCAGTCCGATCTGTTCGAGCAGGACGATGCCGAACACGATGAGGACGCCGTAGACGTGAATCAGGTGGGAGAGCTGGGCCATCCTGGTATGGTAGCGGAAAACCGGCACCGGCGTGGCGAAAGCGGCAACGCGCGCAGCCCGCGCGCAACACCTAAAATTCGGGGTCAGAAAATTCGGGGTCAGAGCCTGACCCCGAATTTTCAGGCGCCGCGCGGTATGGCGGCCAGCAATTGCTGCGTGTACGGATGCTGCGGATTGCGGTAGAGCTCGTCCGCATCGGCCATCTCGACGACGCTGCCGTGGTGCATCACCATCACGCGGTCCGAGATGTACTTCACCACGGACAGATCGTGCGAGATGAAGATGTAGCTCATCCCGTACTCGTCCTGCAGGTCCTGCAGCAGGTTCAGCACCTGCGCCTGCACCGACACGTCGAGCGCGGACACGGATTCGTCGCACACGAGGATCTCCGGCTTCATCGTCAGGCAGCGCGCGATGGCGATGCGTTGCCGCTGGCCGCCGGAGAATTCGTGCGGATAGCGGTCGAATGCCTGCGCCGGGAGGCCCACTCTCTGCAGTAGATGGCGCGCATGTTCCGTACGCTCCGCATCGTTCGCGCCGATGCGGTGGATGCGCATCGGCTCCAGCAGGATCTGGCCGACGGTGAAGCGCGGGTTCAGCGACGCGTACGGATTCTGGAACACGATCTGGATGCGCCGCTTGTACGCCTGGAACTCGGCATCGCTCATCGCGACGAGGTCGCGGCCGTCGAACAGCGCGCTGCCGCCGGTCGCGCGGTGCAGGCGCAGCAGCGTGAGGCCGACCGTCGTCTTGCCCGATCCCGATTCGCCCACGACGCCCAGCGTCTTGCCGCGCGGGAGCGTGAACGACACGTCCTTCACGGCCTGGAATGCGCGCTTGCCGAACAGGCCTTCGCGCAGATAAAAGGTCTTGGCGAGATTGTTTACGACGAGGATATTATCGTCGCCCGGCGCATAGCCGCGCGTGCGCTGGGGCAGCGTGTCGCCGGGCTGGGCGCGTCCGCTCAGGTAGTCGTCGATGACGGGCAGCCGCACGGGCCGCGCATCCAGCGGCGGGCGGCAGTGCAGCAGCGCGCGCGTGTACGCATCGCGCGGGTCGCCCAGCACCTGCGTGGCAAGCCCCTCTTCCCGCACCTCGCCGTGGCGCATGACGATCACGCGGTCCGCGATCTCGCCCACCAGGCCCAGGTCGTGCGTGATGAACAGCACGGCCATGCGGCGGCGTTGCTGCAGGGTCGCGATCAGTTCCATGATCTGCTTCTGGATCGTCACGTCCAGTGCCGTCGTCGGTTCGTCCGCGATCAGCAGCTTCGGTTCGCACGCGATGGCCATCGCGATCATCACGCGCTGCTGCTGGCCGCCCGACATCTGGCTCGGGTAGGCGTCGATCTTGTGTGCCGGATCGGGAATGCCCACTTCCTCCAACAGTTCGAGCGTGCGGGCGCGCGCCTGGCGCTTGTCCATGCCGAGGTGCAGGCGCAGCACTTCACCGATCTGGAAACCGACCGTGAACACGGGATTCAGCGACGACATCGGTTCCTGGAAGATCATCGCGATGTCCTTGCCGCACAGGCGCCGGCGTTCCGCGACCGGCAGGCCGAGCAGCTCGCGGCCCTCGAAGCGGATCGACGAGCCGGGGTGGATGATCGTCGTCTCCGGCGGCAGCAGCCCCATCACGGCGAGCGAGCTGACGGACTTGCCGCTGCCCGATTCGCCGACCAGCGCGACGGTCGCATCGAGCGGCAGGCTGAACGAGATGCCCTTCACGGCCTCGAACGTGTTCTTTTTATCGGTCCGGAAGGACACACGCAGATTGTGGACGTCGAGCAGGTTCATTTCAATTTCGGATCCAGCGCATCGCGCAGCGAATCGGCGAACAGCGAGAACGCCGTGACCAGGATGGCCATGGCGCTGGCGGCCGCCGTCAGTTGCCACCATTTGCCGAGGATGAGCTCATTCTGCGCCTCGTTCAGCATGCTGCCCCACGAGACGACGCCCACCGGCACGCCGAAGCCGAGGAACGACAGGATCACTTCGGCCTTGATGAAGCCGACGACGAGGATCGACATCTGCACGAGCGCCACGTGCGACACGTTCGGGAAGATGTGCACGAACATCTTGCGCCAGCCGGACGCGCCGATCGCGTCGGCCGCCATCACGTATTCCCGCGCCTTGTGCTTGATGTACTCGGCGCGGATCAGGCGGTACGGCCCCGTCCAGCCGGTGAGGCCGAGGATCAGCACGATCGTCAGCACGCCCTTCGTCTGCAGCACGGCGGCCACGGTGAGGATCATCAGGATCGAGGGGATCGCCGTGAACACGTTGTAGAACCAGTTGAACGAATCGTCGACGAGCCCGCCGTAGAAGCCGGACAGCGCGCCGAACAACGTGCCCAGCGCGACGGCGACGAACGCGGCGACGAGGCCCACGACGATCGACGTCTGCCCGCCCTTGATCGTCTTCCGGACGATGTCGTGGCCCCATTTGTCGGCGCCGAACGGCAGCGTGGTGCGTTTGGCCGCATGCGCGGCATGGCCCTGGCGTGCCAGTTGCGCCCGCAGCTCGGCGATGTCGCCCGCGAGCGGATCGAACGCATTCGGCGGCGCCGGCCGCGGCGGCTGCGCGGGCGGCTATGCGGGCCTATCCCTCTACCCCCGCCAGACCCCACGACGCCGCTTCACCCAGCGGCACGGGGAAC
>NZ_JBKYMO010000346.1:0-6208 GCF_047302915.1 Massilia sp. CT11-108
GGCACCGCGAGCGCCTGCGCCGGCGCCGCGCTGTGCTTCGGCCTGCGCCTCGCCGCCATCAAGCTGGACTGGCACCTGCCCGTCGCGCATGCGTCGCTGAAGGCGGCGGAGGATGCGGCGAAGGCGGAGGGGCGGAACGAGCGGTAGGAACGGCTTGGCCAGCCTGGGGCGACATTACTGCCGACTCGCGCTGGTCCAGCGAGTCGGACGACAATCCCATTGAATCGTAAATTTCAGCTGACTTTTTTCGGGCGGATTGTTGCGTCATGCGGTAAGGATCGCTGCTTGCAATCTCAGCAACTTTGCAAATACACTAGTTGTCCGACAACTTTCCGCCCGATCATGAAAACCGACTTCAAGAAGCGACTTGCCGTTCTCGGATTTGCCGCGCTTGCCGGCTGCGCAACGCAACCGGCGGCCGTTCCCCCTGCCCTGGCTGACGCGCTTGCCCACAAGGGCGTCGGCCCCGTGGACAACTTCAACTACGTGGATGAGCATGGCAAGCCGATGACCGAGCGCGACTTCGTGGCGCAGGTCAAGCAGTCACGGCAGTTTGCGGTCACCAGGGCGCACGACGACCGCGAGCGGGACGTGACCTTGCGCTTGCGTCCGGTTGGCTACGATCCCGGCCAGGCAGGCAGCGCGCTGCCGTCGGCATCGCTGAATCCGGCCGAGCTGCCCGCCATGATCGATTTCAAGACCTGCCCGAGGCCAGCCTATCCGCCGGACGAGGTGCGGGCGAAGCACACGGGCCTGGTCAAGCTGAACTTCCTGATCGGCGCCGACGGGGCCATCCGGAAGGCGGAGATCGGAACGTCGTCGGGTTACCCCGCACTGGACCAGGCCGCGCTGGCGGCCCTCTCCCGCTGCAGCTTCACGCCGGGTACGTCGGCCGGCGCGCCGGGGGAAAAGGTGTCTGTCGTGCAGTACAAGTGGAGCATCGAATGACGCCGGGTCAGTCCGCGCGCCGGTAGTGCATGGCGATCGCGCCGTTGCGCAGCGGGGTCGCGGAAAGCAGTTCGAGCCGGCGCGTGGCCGGCAGTCCGCTGTCGTACAGCGTCGGACCGTGCCCGGCGATCCTGGGATGGACGAGGAAGCGGTACGCATCGATCAGGTCCAGCCGTTCCAGTGCGGCCGCGAGCTTGCCGCTGCCGAGGAGCACGCCGTTCGGCGTTGCGTCCTTGAGCCGCTGTACGCCCGCGCGCAGGTCGCCCGCGACGTGGTGGCTGTTCGTCCATGGAAAATCCGACCGTGTCGAGGACACCACGTACTTCGGCTTGGCCTCCAGTTTGTCCGCCCACGCGCGCAGCGCCGGCGGCGCGTCGACGGCGCCGCGCGCGACCGCCGGCCAGTAGGCCTCCATCATCTCGTAAGTGACCCGGCCCCACAGCATCGCCCCGGCCTCGTCCATGAGGTCGGTGAAGAAGGCATGCGTCTCGTCGTCGGCGATGCCTTCCCGGTGGTCGATGCAGCCGTCCAGGGTCAGGTTGATACTGAAGGTCAAAAGTCCCATCGTGTCCTCAGTTCGCTAGCGGGCATTACGTAGTTTGTGAAGTTCGACCGGGAGCGTGACGAGAAGTCCGGCTGCGATTGATGAAAGCAGGACGAGGAAAAGCATTAGCGGAGAAACCGAATGCTCACGCCAGTACTGGAAGACCGCGCTTACTGTGAGAATAGCCACCACGAGCAACCAGTTCTTCTTCAACACGTTGAAAATTGCAACCTTGAGCATCTTTCCTCCTTAACTAACGAGCTAACGGCAGCTTCTGGCCGAACCCGGCCGTTCGTAAGGCTCAGTGTACGGCCAGTATTGCTCTCCCGGCAAGTCAGGTTTGTGGTAGACGTAGTTAGTCCCCCGGCCCGTCGCAGGGCAGCTTGTCCATGTCCGCCAGCGTCCACTGGTCGCGCCACCGCACGATCGGCTTGCCGCCCTCCCATTCGATGGGCAGCCACACGTAGCGCCCGTCGATCGCATCCTCCTTGCGCCAGACGTCCAGCATCAGGATATGCCGCGTGCAGCCGTTGCGCTGCAGTGTCAGCGCATAGGTCGACTGGCCGCCGAACGTGATCTTCTGCTGCTCCGGCGTGCCGCGCACCGGGTTGCCCAGCGCCCGCCACGGGCCCGATATCGCGTCCGCCACGTAAGACTTGGCCGCGTTCGGCGCCCAGCCCGTCAGGCCCGACGTCACGAGGTAATACTTGCCGCCGTGCTTGAAGACGGCCGGCGCCTCGTCGTCGCCGTTCTGCTTCACGCGCGCATACTGCCCCGCCGAACGCAGGTAGTCGTCCGTCAGGCGCGACACGTGCATCGTGTGGTTTTCCTCCGACGCGTAGAACTGCCAGGCCTTGCCGTCGTCGTCCACGAACAGGGTCATGTCGCGCGCCATCTGCCCGCCCGCGTGGTCGCGCGCGAGGAAGGATGTGGCGGGGTCCTTGTCGTCGGGCTTGACGTCGACCGGCCATGCACCCGCGTCCGGCCGGAACGAGCCCTGGTAAACGTACGGCCCCGTCACCTTGTCCGCGACGGCCACGCCCGAACGCGCCGCGTCGTAGCGCTTGCCCTTCAGCTCCAGGTGGAACCACATCACGAACTTGCCCGTCTTCGAATTGAGGATCACCTTGGGCCGCTCGATGATCGCGCCCTTGACGATGTCGCTGGCCGGGTCGTCGCTGACCGCGAGCGCGATGCCCTCGTCCTTCCAGTCGGTCAGGTTGCGCGAGCTGTACACGTGCACGCCGACCTGGGCGACGTTGCCCGCCGTGCCCGACACCTTGTGCTCGCCGAACCAGTAATACACGCCGTCGTGTTCCAGGATCCCGCCGCCGTGCGCGTTGATGTGCACGCCCTTGTCATCCGGCCACAGCGCGCCGGGCCGGAACACGCCGTCCGCCTGTGCCGCCGTCGCCGCGCCCAGCAGCGCTGCCGCCGCCAGGAAAAACTTCATCTTGTGCTTCATACGTTCGTCTCCGTGAGTGGACGTGCAATGTTATCGATATCTCCGCCTTTTGTCGCGAACTTTTCATTACACTGGCCGTCGCGATCGATAAAAGGAAGACAATGAGACCGGTGCCGGCCCTGCTTGCCGTATTCAGTGCGACGTCCTGCTACGCCCAGCCGGCACCGGCGCAAGAGCAGCTCGGTTTCTGGATGGACGCCGGCGACCACGGTATCGTACAGTGCACGTTCGCGACGATGCCGGTCGGGGGCGACATCCGCCAATTCCTGCGCCTGACCCTCGGCGTGGGCGTCGACCCAAAAAAGCTCGAACTGGTCGGCAAGGTCAGGCTGCGCGAGGACGCCCCGCCGGCCCGCCCCCACCTGCTGGAAATCGGCGCGGGCGCGCAGACGGCACTCAGCGTCGCGCTACACCCGGACAAGGCTGACCGTGCGTCCGCGCAGATCCCCGCCCCGGCCATGATGGACGTGTTGCGGACGTTCCTGCGCCAGCGCACGCTGTGGATGCGCATCGACGGCGCCGCCGCGCGGACAGTCGCCGTCGCCGGCAAGGAGGCGGACCTGGCGTCCTGCGTCGCTACCCTCGAACGCGACCTGGCCGACGAACGTGCCGCGCGCGCCCGCGGCGATGTCAGCGACGCCTTCCCCAGCCTGCAGAGCGATTAGGCACCGATTGCATCCGGCAGCGGATATCTGCTACCATGTGATCGATAACAAATATGGGAGACCTCATGCGTCAATTTTTCGCCGCCGTGTGGCTGTGCGCCGCCGCCGTGCACGCCAGCGCCGCGGACATGATCGAACGCGTCGCCTCGCCGGACGGCCACATCGTGCTCGAACTGGCACAGAAGCTGGACGCGGCCGGCAAGCGCGCCCTGTCCTACAACGTGCGCTACGACGGCGAGACCGTCATCCGCGACTCGTTGCTGGAACTGCGCCTCGACAACCACCTGTCCGAGAACGCGATGGCCCTGCCCGTCGACCATCACGCGCGCTGGTTCGAGAACCTGCGCGTGACGGGCGTGCACCGCGCGCGCCACGACAGCACGTGGACGCCCGTCACGGGCGAGCGCACGCACATCCGCGACCATTACGAAGCCCTCACCGTCGACCTGGTCAAGGACGACAATCCGACCTATAAACTGTCCGTCGAAGTGCGTGCTTACGACGCGGGCGTGGCGCTGCGCTTCGCGTTCCCCGAGAACGAAAAAGGCACGTACTACCGCATCATCGGCGAGGACACGGAATTCGCGCTGCCCGCCGGCACGCGCGCTTGGTTCCACGGCTGGGCCCAGGGTCCGTACCAGCTGATGCCGCTGCGCGACTGGCCGGACCAGGCCGAGCGCCCGCTCACGCTGCAACTGCCGAACGGCCTGTCCGTCGCCCTGCTCGAAGGCCAGATGGTCGATTACGCGCGCACCAAGTTCAAGCTGAGCCCCGACAAGCCGGACACCATCGTGACAGCCATGCACGACCCGGCCGACCTGGTCTCGCCGTTCGCCACGCCCTGGCGCGGCATCATGATCGCGCGCCGTCCCGGCCAGCTGATCGAAAACAACGACTTTATCCTGAACCTGAACGCGCCGTCGCGCATCGCCGACACCTCGTGGATCAAGCCGGGCAAGATCATGCGCGTGATGTCGCTGACGACGAAGGACGCGAAGGCCAACATCGACTTCGCCGCGCGCCACAAGCTGCAATACGTCCTGTTCGACTTCAAGTGGTACGGCAATGCGTTCTCGTTCGACGCGGACGCGACGAAGGTGGCGATTCCCGACTTCGACCTCCCGGGCATCATCGCCTACGCGAAAAGCAAGGGCATCGGCGTGTGGCTGTACGTGAACCAGCAGGGCCTGATGGCGCAGGGCGACACGCTGTTCCAGACCTACCGCGACTGGGGCGTCGCAGGTGTGAAATTCGGCTTCGTGCAGGTCGGTTCGCACCGCTGGACGACGTGGCTCGAGAAGACGATCCAGCAGGCGGCCGCCGCCAACATCATGGTCAACATCCACGACGACTGGCGCCCCACCGGCGAGCAGCGCACCTGGCCCAACCTCCTGACGGCGGAAGGCATCCGCGGCAACGAGGAAATGCCGGACGCCACGCACAACACGGTGCTGCCGTTCGTGCGCTACCTCGCCGGCGCGGCCGACTACACGATCTGCTACTACGACCCGCGCATCCGGACGACGCATGCGCACCAGCTGGCGCTGGCCGTCGTCTATTACAGCCCGCTGCAGACGCTGTACTGGTACGACACGCCGGACCGCTCGCACGACGAGCCGGAACTGGCGTTCTGGGACCGCATCCCGACCACGTGGGACGAGACGCGCGTGCTGGACGGCGCGCCGGGCCGCGACGTGACGATCGCGCGGCGCAAGGGCGACGAGTGGTTCGTCGGCAGCATCACGAACAACGACGCGCGCCGCATCCCGCTGCGCTTCGACTTCCTCCCGAAGGGCAAGCGCTACGAAGCGACGATCTATGCGGACGACCCGGCCGCGCCGACGCGCACGAAAGTCGGCATCCGCACGCGCACGGTGGACGCGGCCACCGTGCTGCAGCTGGACCTGCCCGCTTCCGGCGGCCAGGCGCTGTGGCTGCGCCCTCTCTAAGCCTCGTACCAGCGGTCCTTCGCCAGCAGGATCTCGTGATGCCCCCGCCCCGCGGGGATCATCGGAAAGCAGTTCTCGGCCTGCTCGACCCGCACGTCGAGCAGGTACGGGCCCTCCGAATCCATGCACTCCGCCACGGCGGCATCGAGTTCGGCCGGGTCCTCGACGCGGCGCGCCTGCCAGCCGAAGGCGCGCGCCAGCGCCACGAAGTCCGGCAGCGCTTCCGAATAACTGTGGCTGTAGCGCCCTTCGTAATGCAGCTCCTGCCACTGCCGCACCATGCCCATGCAGCCGTTGTTCGACAGGACCAGTTTCACGGGACACCGGTGCTGCACCGCCGTCGCCAGTTCCTGGATGTTCATCAGCACGGACGCGTCGCCCGAGATGCACACGACGAGATCGTCCGGATGCGCGACCTGGGCGCCGATCGCCGCCGGCAGGCCATAACCCATCGTGCCCGCACCGCCCGACGTGAGCCAGCGCCGCGGACGCTCGAAACCGAGATACTGCGCGGCCCACATCTGGTGCTGGCCCACGTCGGTCGACACGATCGCGCCGCGCCGCGCCACGTGATCCGCCAGCGCGCGCATCAGCCGTTGCGGCAGGATGCCCGCGGCGGCTGCCGGCACGTCGAGGC
>NZ_JBKYMO010000347.1:0-6195 GCF_047302915.1 Massilia sp. CT11-108
GACGGCAGCGAAAAGCTGGCCGCGGGCTGGCTGATCGACCGTTGCGGCTGGAAGGGAAAAAACCTGGGACGCGCGGGAATGCGGAACGTGTTGAAAGGGGCGAGGGAAACGTCGGTGGACAGGGGCAGGTCGGCTGGCATGGCTGGGGCGGGTAGTGTTTGGCGCATTATAGTGGTTACAATATCGCCATTCATTACTGTGCAAGGAAAAAACAAGATGCCATCGTTTGATGTGGTCTGCGAAGCAGACATGGTCGAAGTCAAGAACGCCGTCGAGCAATCCAACAAGGAAATCGGCACCCGCTTCGACTTCAAGGGCAGCTCGGCCAAGGTCGAGCAGAAGGAACGCGAGATCACCGTGTTCGGCGATTCCGACTTCCAGCTCGGCCAGGTGCGCGACGTGCTGTTGAACAAGATGACCAAGCGTAAGGTCGACGTGCGCTTCCTCGACGAAGGCAAGGTCGAGAAGATCGGCGGCGACAAGGTCAAGCAGGTCCTCAAGGTGCGCAACGGCATCGAGACGGAAGACGCGAAGAAGATCACCAAGCTCATCAAGGAAAGCAAGATGAAGTTGCAAGCCTCGATCCAGGGTGAAACCGTGCGCGTCACCGGCAAGGATCGCGATACGCTGCAGGAAGCGATCGCGCTGCTGCGCAAGGACGTGAAGGATCTGCCGCTGGAATTCAACAACTTCCGCGACTGAACGTTTCCTGCCCGCTCCGCACGACCGTGCGGCAAATGGAGCTCTCGACCCGTCCCCGCGTGGGGTAAAATGCGGGGCGTGCGAACACGCCGGTCGGCGGCGTTACCTATAACAACGAGTTGAATAGCAATGAAACGTGTTGATGATTTCCGCCTGCGTTTGGGCAACAAGGAATATGTGCCCATCATGATCGGCGGAATGGGCGTGGATATCTCTACGTCGGAGCTGGCCCTGGAAGCGGCCCGTCTGGGCGGTATCGGCCACATTTCCGATGCGATGGTGCCGGACGTGTCGGACCGCAAGTTCGACACCAGCTTCGTCAAGGAAAAGACCAAGCTGTACAAGTTCAACATCAACAACATGGACAAGTCCGTCGTCCAGTTCGACCTCGACCGCCTGGCCGAGGCGACGCGCCTGCACGTGGGCGCGACCATGGCGGCGAAGAAAGGCGATGGCCTGATCTTCGTGAACTGCATGGAAAAGCTGACGATGAACGCGCCGAAGGAAACCCTGCGCACCCGCCTGTCGGCGGCGCTGGACGCGGGCATCGACGGCATCACGATGTCGGCCGGCCTGCACCTGGGCTCGTTCGAACTCATCAAGGACCATCCGCGCTTCCGCGACGCCAAGCTGGGCATCATCGTCTCGTCCGTCCGCGCCCTGCAACTGTTCCTGCGCAAGGTGTCGCGCCTGAACCGGCTGCCCGACTACGTGATCGTGGAAGGCCCGCTGGCCGGCGGCCACCTGGGCTTCGGCATGGAAGACTGGAAAGACTACGACCTGCACACGATCATGGACGAGATCCATGCGTACCTGGCCGCCGAAAAACTCGATATCCCGCTGATCGCCGCCGGCGGCATCTTCACGGGCAGCGACGCCGTGTCGTTCCTCGAAAAGGGCGCGGGCGGCGTGCAGGTGGCGACCCGCTTCACTGTCACCCACGAATGCGGCCTGCCGGATTCCGTCAAGCAGGAATATTTCCGCGCCAGCGAAGAAGACATCATCGTCAACGGCGTCTCGCCGACGGGTTATCCGATGCGCATGCTGAAGCAGACGCCGGCGATCGGCTCGGGCATCCGTCCCGGCTGCGAATCGTATGGCTACCTGCTGGACGCGACGGGCAACTGCGCCTACATCAATTCGTACAACCGCGAGGTGCAGGCGAATCCGGGCCAGAAGAACATCCAGGTGTTCGACAAGACCTGTTTGTGCACCCACATGCGCAACTTCAATTGCTGGACCTGCGGCTCGACGACGTACCGCCTGAAGGACACGACGCACAAGCTGTCGGACGGCACCTACCAGATCCTGTCCGCCGAGCACGTGTTCAAGGATTACCTGTTCAGCGTGGACAACCAGGTCGCGCTGCCGCCGCGCCAGGAAGCGGCCGCCTGACCGCTACCATAATCGACGAAAGGCGTGCTGCGGCACGCCTTTTCTTTTGGCGGAACGGAAGTACGGCCAGGCGGTCCAACGGGTTCCATCGACACCGGGAGCCGGCATGCACGAATCCGAACCGCCCAGCCGGTGCGTCTTTCTCACCGACGAGACCGGCACCATCCAGGCCTGGAACGACGGCTCCGCCGCGGTGTTCGGTGTGGCGGCCGGGCAGGTTCTCGGCCGCCCTGTCACCACGTTGTTCACGCCGCCGGGACGCGATGCCTGGAGCGTCGGCTGGCGCGCCCTCACAGGCCATCCCGAAGGGGCCGAAGTCCACGTCGAGCTCATGTGCGCGCGGGGACGCGTATTCGAAGGCACGCTGACGCTGGCGCCGCTGGTCGACGGCGAAAGCCACTTGCGAGGGTGCGCCGTCGCCGTCGCCACGGGCCGCATGCGGGGCGGCACGGAAGCCGAACGGGTCGCACGCACGCCGCTGTCCGACATCGTGGATACCTTCCCCGGCACCTTTTACGTGCTCAACCGTGACGGCCGCTTCGTTCTCTGGAACCGCAACCTGGAAAAGGTCACGGAGATGACGCCGGACGAACTCGGTGCCACGCGCGCCCTCGACCTCATCGAACTGCCCCAGCGCGCGCCGCTGGCCAACGGCATCCGCGCCGCGTTCGACGACGGCGGCGAACTGAAGCTTGAGATCGACTTCGTGTCGCGCAGCGGCCGCGAGACGCCCGTGCTGCTGAACGGAACGAAGATCCGCTGCAACGGCGGCGAATACCTGTTTGGGACGGGCGTCGACCTGGCCGAACGACGCGCGCACGAACAGCAACTGCGCCTGCGCGAACGTGCCCTGCACGCGGCCAGCAACGGCATCCTGATCACCCGGCTGGACCACGGCCAGAGCTTCATCGAATACGTGAACCCGGCCTTCGAGCGCATCACAGGTTACGCGGCGGACGAAATCATCGGCACCGACCCGCGCTTCATGGCCGCACCCGGCATGGACCTGGCGGAGCGGGCCCAGCTGCGCGACGCGATCGCGGCGCGCACGGGCGCCAAGGTCGTGCTGCGCAACCTGCGCAAGAACGGCGAGCTGTTCTGGAACGACCTCTCCATCACGCCCGTGCAGGACGAGCACGGCGAAGTCACGCACTACATCGGCGTGCTCACCGACGTCACCGCGACCATGCTGCGCACGGCGCACCTGGAGCACGAGGTCAACCACGATCCGCTGACGGGCCTCGCCAACCGCAACCTGCTGTGGGATCGGCTGGAGCAGGCGCTGCATCTCGCGCAGCGCCACAAGTCGCTCGTGGCCACGGTGCTGATCGACCTCGACAACTTCAAGACCATCAACGATACGTTCGGCCACGAGGCGGGCGACGTCGTGCTGAAGGTCGTCGCGCGCCGCCTGCAGGCGTCCGTGCGCGACAGCGACACGGTGGCGCGCATGTCCGGCGACGAGTTCGTGCTGATCCTCGCCAACCAGCCGTCGCTGCGTTTTACCCTGCGCATGGTCGAACGGCTGCGCCAGAGCTTCGCGATCCCCGTTGCCTTCAACAACCGCGAGATCCCCGTCGGCGCCAGCGTGGGCGTGTCGCTGTACCCGCACGACGGCGGCACGGCGGCGGAGCTCGTGCGCGCGGCCGACCTCGCGATGTACCACGGCAAGGGCAGCGGCCGCAACGACGTCCATTTCTTCTCGGCCGACATGAAGTCGACCACGGAAGCGAAGCACCGCATCGAATTGGCGCTGCGCGACGCGCTCGACCACGACGAACTGTTCCTGCTGTACCAGCCCCGCGTGGCCGTCGCGACCCGGCGCGTCGCGGGCTTCGAGGCGCTGCTGCGCTGGCGCCACCCGGACCAGGGCGTGCTGTCCCCTGCCGGCTTCCTCGCCGAGGCCGAGGAAAGCGGCGTGATCGTGCCCATCGGCCAGCGCGTGCTCGACCAGGCCTGCGCCTTCGCGGCCCGGTTGCGTGCGGCCGGGTACGTGAACGTGCCCGTGACCGTCAACGTCTCGCACCGCGAATACAGCCAGCCGGGATTTCTCGCCGGCCTGTCCGACCGGCTGACGCGCCACCGCCTGCCGCCGCGCAGCCTGCAGCTCGACCTGCGCATCGATGCGCTGATCCGCAATCCGGCACTGGGCCAGGAACTGGCGGAACAACTGCATACGATGGGGGTCGACCTGTCCGTCGACGGGTTCGGGGCGGGCCTGTGCGACCTCGGCTATCTGCAGCAGCTGGCGGCCACCCAGGTCAAGCTGGCGCACACGACGGTCCAGACGCTGGACGGCGGCGGCCGGGCCGTGGCCAAGAGCCTGATCGACATCGGGCACAACCTGAACATGGAAGTGGTGGCCGAGGCCGTGGAAACACGGCCCCAGCTGGATTTCCTCACCTCGCATGGCTGCGACCACATCCAGGGCATCTGGATCAGCGAGCCCCTCGCGGCGGAGGCGGCGCAGCGCATGCTGGAGGAACAGCAGCCGGCGTGATCAGCCTTCGTTCGTGATCCGCCTGACCAGCGCGCCGAGCACGTCTTCCGCCATGTCGTTGGCCACCTGGCACGTCCCCGCATTCTCGTGCCCGCCACCACCGTACTCGAGCATCAACGCGCCGATATTCGTCTTCGACGTACGGTTGAGAATCGATTTGCCCGTCGCGAACACCGTATTCTGGTTCTTCAGGCCCCACAGCACGTGGATCGAGATATTCGTCTCGGGGAAGAGCGCATAGATGATGAACCGGTTGCCCGCATAGATCACGGGTTCCTCGCGCAGGTCGAGCACGACGAGGTTGCCGTGGACCTGCGCGCAGCGCCGGATCTGCTCCTTGCACAGCTCGCTGTGCTCGAAGTACAGCCGGGTACGCTCCTGCACGTCAGGCAGCTGCATGATCTGGGCGATCGTGTGGTTGCGGCAGTAATCGATCAGGTCCATCATCAGCTGGTAGTTCGAGATGCGGAAGTCGTGGAAGCGGCCCAGCCCCGTACGCGCATCCATCAGGAAATTCAGCAGGTTCCAGCCCTGCGGATCGAGCACTTCCTCGCGCGAGAAGCGCGCGGCGTCGGCCTTGTCGACGGCATCCATCATGTCGCGCCAGGCGGCCGGGAACGCGCGCGTGGCGCCGTAGTGGTCGTAGACGACTCTTGCGGCCGAGGGCGCCTTCGGGTCGATGACGTGATTGTCGCGCCGGCCCGTGTTGCGGATCGTTTCCGATAAGTGATGGTCGAATGCAAGGTGCGCGCCGGCAACGTACGGTAGATTCGTCGTGATATCGCGCGCACTGATCGCGATCTTGCCATCCTGCATGTCCTTCGGGTGGACGAACAGGATCTCGTCGATCAGGTCCAGGTGCTTGAGGAGGACGGCGCAGACGAGGCCGTCGAAATCGCTGCGGGTAACGAGGCGGTAACGCTTGGGAACGGCAGACATCGGCAAACCCCTTTCATGTCGAGAATGAAGCATGGGCTGGCGCAGCCAGGACGTCGTTCATCATACCGCGCAATATTGCTAATTAACAGTTTTTCCATACGTCATCACGGCGTCATCAACCTGTGCATTCCAGTGCCCGAAACGTGCAGGCTGTCGCAAAGGGATGGCCGGCGCTCATGCCAGCGGTTACACTCGCCGCACCTTCTGAAAAAGATAAGTTTCATGCAAACACGGCGTTCTACCCAGCAAACTTTCTCGAATACCCTGTCGGCACTGTACCAGGCCTTCGACGCGGTCGCGACGTGGGTGACGCAACTGTCGTGGTGGAAGTTCTTCCTGTTCGCCGCGCTCATGCTGGTCTCCGGCAAGATTCTGCAGGACGAATTGTTCTCCAGCAGCGAAGAAGAGATCACGCGCACGGAACACAGCGCACGCCGGCCCGAACCGACCGTCACGATCGACGACAGCGGCATCCACATCAATCCGGGCAAGAACAGCCGGCGCGGCACGATCACGATCAATCCGGAAATCGAGGCGGCCAAGGCGGAAGCGGCGGCCAAGGCCGCGGAAGCGGCACACGCGGCGGCCGAGGGCAAGACCGACGAGGCGCAGGCAAAGGCCGACGCCGCGGAACAGGCGGCCGACGAGGCGCAACACGC
>NZ_JBKYMO010000348.1:0-6152 GCF_047302915.1 Massilia sp. CT11-108
CTGCGGCGGTCGCCCGGGCGCTCGCTGCGCTCGACGCCGCGCGACGGGGAGAAGCCCGTCAGTTCGCCGCGCGTGATGGTCTGCTTGATCAGCTTCTCGATGTCGACCAGCAGGCGCTCGTCCTTGTCCGAATACACGGACAGCGCATCGCCCGTGGCGCCGGCGCGGCCCGTGCGGCCGATGCGGTGCACGTAATCTTCCGCGTTGTACGGGAGGTCGTAGTTGATCACGCACGGCAGGTCGGTGATGTCGAGGCCGCGCGCCGCGACGTCGGTCGCGACGAGCACGTCGATGTCGCCGTTCTTGAACGCGTCCAGCGCGGCGATGCGCTCCTGCTGCGTCTTGTCGCCGTGGATGGCGGAGGCCTTGATGCCGGCCTGCTCGAGGTAGCGTGCCAGGCGCGACGCACCGATCTTGGTGTTCGAGAACACGAGAACCTGCTTCAGGTCGCGCGCGCGGATCAGGTGCTCGACGACGTTGCGCTTCTGCTCTTCGTCGACCTTGTACAGCACCTGCGTGATCGAGGTGTTGGTGGCGTTGCTGCGCGCGACTTCGATCGTCAGCGGGTCGGTCAGGAAGCTGGACGCCAGCTTCTTGATCTCCGGCGAGAACGTGGCCGAGAACATCAGGTTCTGGCGCTTCTTCGGCAGCAGGTTGATGATGCGCTGCAGGTCGGGCAGGAAGCCCATGTCGAGCATGCGGTCGGCTTCGTCCATCACGAGCATCTGGACCTGGGCCAGGCTGATGTTCTTCTGCTCCACGTGGTCGAGCAGGCGGCCCGGCGTGGCGATGACGATCTCGACGCCGCGGCGCAGGATCTCGGTCTGCGGCTTCATGTCCATGCCGCCGAAGACGACGGTGGAGCGCAGCGGCGTGTGCTGGGCATAGGCCTTGACGTTCTCGGCAACCTGGATCGCCAGTTCGCGCGTCGGCGTCAGCACGAGGGCGCGCACGGCATGGCGCGCGGGCGACATGCTCGTGTTGGCATGCGGCAGCAGCAACTGGATGATCGGCAGCGAGAAGCTCGCCGTCTTGCCGGTGCCGGTCTGGGCCGCGCCCATGACGTCGCGGCCCTGCAGGACGATGGGGATCGCCTGGGCCTGGATCGGGGTCGGATGGACATAGCCCTGGTCCGACAGCGCACGCTGGATCTCAGGCGCGAGGCCGAAATCGGCGAAGCGCACGGTCGGCGCGCCGCCAGCTTCAATAGTGGTCGGTGTTTCAGACATGTTTTCTTTCGGGCAATGAATCGTTGCGTTCTACGGCCGGGCTGCTGCCCAGGCTGGGCCAACGCGGGTAAACCGGGGTGACGGGACGCGCCTCGCGCGGGCTTGGCCGGGAGCGGCGGCTTAGGCTGACGTAGAGAATCTAAATCGCGCTCAAGGTTACCTCAAATCCTACCCCCTGTATATGAAATCCGTGTTTTTACCTACCTTTACGCGCCTTTACAGCTTTAAATCGCTTGCCGGACCGATAATTCTTTGAATAAATAGTTCATTAAATAAAGGATTCCAACATGGTAGCGAGCATCAGCGGTGGCCTGTCGACGTGGGCCGATTCCGTCTTTTCCAAACTCGATACGAAGAACCAGGGCTATATCGAGAAGACCGACCTGCAGAGCGCGCTCTCGGCGACGGACGATGGCGGCGGCATGCAGTCGGGCGACATCGACGACGCCTTCAGCGCCCTCGACGGCGATGGCGACGGCAAGGTCACCAAGAGCGAGCTCACGGATGCGATGACCAAGTTGTCCGACCAGCTCAACGCCCAGTTCGACGCGTCGCGCGTGAACGGCGGCGGCATCCGGCCGGACGGTCCCCCGCCCGGTCCGCCGCCGGGCGGTGCGGGCGGCGCGGGCGGTGCGGCCCATGCGCTGCAGTTGCTGAAAGCGTATCCGGACGACGGCGACACGTCCTCGACCAGTAGCGCCGTCAGCGTCGAAGCGTAGATTACGACGTGATCAAGCCGTGCTCGTCGAGCACGTCATGCAGCAGCTCCAGCCGGATCATCGGATTGTCCAGCATGAGCATGCTCTGCTTCTGGTGATTGGGCAGCGGCAGCAGCTCGCACCAGCGGTTGGCCACCCAGCCGCAATCGTCCAGGCGGAACGGCGGCTGCACGGGCCAGCGGCTCTGCGGCACGTCGTGCAGTGACGCCAGCACGCGGTCGAGCGCATCGGCCGCGCCTTTCAGGTCGGACGGGATGCGCACGATGTGATCGTCTTCCAGCAATTCCGCCTCGGCCATCCACAGGCCGTTCGTGCGGCGTTCGCTTTCCAGGACATTGAAACGCGCGCCGCCGCGGCACACCACCTGCAGCAGCCCCGGCGTGGAGGCCGTCGTGTCCTGCACGGAGGCCAGCGTGCCTGCGGACGCGAACTTTTCCTGGCCCTGCGGGGTACGCACTTCCTGGCCATGCGTCAGCAGCACGACGCCGAACGGCTCGTCTTCCGTCAGGCAATGGCTGATCATGTCGAGGTAGCGTACCTCAAAGATCTGTAGCGGCAGCACGCCATCCGGAAACAGGACCGTACTGAGCGGGAACAGGGGTAACGTGATCGTGGCCATGCGCGCATCATGACAGATTCGCCGCGCGGGACGGAGCACGATTGCATGTCCCGTCAGTCGTCCGGCGCGACGATCGGCAGGGTGCGTACGGCCTCGGCCAGGGCGCGCAGGCGCCACCCGAGGCGCGCCCAGCCGGGATCGGGATGATCGCCCACGCGCACCGTAACGGCATGGCCGGGCGCCGCGTCGCAGGCGTACACGTAGTCGCCGGCCTGCTCGAACGGCAGGCGGAACGCGTGGCCCGGCAGCACGAGCACCTGCCCGAACACGTGCGGCGCGATGTCGCGGTTGTGCAGCAGCAGGACGTCGCGCACGCCCAGCGTCAGCTGCACCTCGGCCGGCACCAGGCCGGCATCCTCCCCGCGCAGGATGGCCGCGCCGCGCGGGAACACGAACGTGTGCTCGCGCGTCGGGTAGCGCACGGGCGCGAGCGCGGCCCACAGCAGGACGGCGACGAGGGCCAGCGCGGCACCCCGGCGCACGCGCTGCAGCAGGCTCATCGTGGAGAAGTGGAAAGGCATCGGCATGGCGTAAAACGCTCATTGTAGCCGGACGGTACGCGCCCTGTTGTGCGCCGATTTCGTGGGCACCCGCGTATCCTGTCATGACGGCACGCTTGCCCTGCCGGCAATGGACCATTGCCACCTTTTCCCTTGTCGAGTACAGCGTACTGCATTCATGCCGCGTCCAGACCCATCGCCCGTTCCAGCCACCCGCCCGTCGCCGCGCAGCCCGGTCCACCTTCCCCTGCTCCTGGCCGCGCTCGCGTTTCTCGCCGCGCTGATCGTGACCTATATGGTGGCCGGCAATGCGCAGCGGACCGCGGCGGCCGAACTGGCCGGCAATTTCAATTTCCGCGCACGCGACATGGCGGCCAGCATCGACCGGCGCATGGACGTCTACGAGGAAGTGCTGCTGGCCACGAGCGGCTTCCTGCGCGGCTCGGTCGAGATCGACCGCGGTGCATTCGCCGAGTACTACGACCTGCTACGCCTGAACGAACACTTCCCCGGCATCGAGGCGCTGGGCATCGCCGCGATCATCCCGCCCGGCCGGCTCGACGCGCACGTCGCCGCGATGCGTGCCGAAGGCTTTCGCGACTATGCGATCAAGCCGCCCGGGCCGCGGCCCGTGATCACGTCGATCACGCGCATCGAGCCGTTCTCGGGACGCAATCTGCGCGCCTTCGGCTACGACATGTTCAGCGAGCCGGTGCGGCGCGCGGCGATGGAGCAGGCGCGCGATACCGGCCATGCGGCCGCCACCGGCAAGGTCGTGCTGGTGCAGGAAGGCGGCAACGGCGGCCAGCCCGGCTTCCTGATGTACATGCCGGTGTACGAGGCCGGCCTCGTGCACGACTCGCTCGACGCCCGGCGCGCCGCCATCGTCGGCTGGGTGTACGCGCCGTTCCGGATGAACGACCTGATGCGCGGCCTGGGGGGCGAGCACGCGGACGATCTGCTCGTCGAGATCTACGATGGCCTGGCGCCCACCGCGGACGCCCTGCTCTACCGGTCGTCCGGTGCCGGCCCCGCCGGCCGCAAGCCGCTGCTGAGCTACCAGACGACGGTCGACAGCGCCGGCCGCACATGGACCGTCGCCATCCACTCGATGCCCCGTTTCGAGGCGTCGCTGGAGCGCCGCACGACCGTCGCGATCGCGCTGACGGGCGTCGGCCTGGGCATGCTGCTGGCGCTCGTCGTCTGGCTGCTGGCCTCCGAACGCCGCCGCGCGCTGCAGCTGGCACAGGGGATGACGGTGGAACTGCGCGCCTCGCGCGACCGCATCGACGCCGAACGCGAGCGCGTGCGCCTGATCCTGCAGACGGCGTACGACGCCTTCATCGCCATCGCACCCGACGGCCGCATCACGGACTGGAACCTGCAGGCCTGCAAACTGTTCGGCTGGCGCGAGGACGAAGCGGTGGGGCACGACGTGCTCGACCTCCTGGTCCCGGCGTCCGGGCGCGCGGCGTGGCGGGACTGCCTGGTGCGGTTCGCCCAGAGCGGCACCTGCGCGATGCTGACGGGCCCGACGGAAACGACGGCGCTGACGCGCGACGGCCACGCGATCCCGGTGGAGGTTGCGATGACGCCGCTGGCGACGAAGCACGGCTACGGCATCACGGCGTTCGTGCGCGACATCCGCCCGCGCAAGGAAACAGCGGAACGCGAGCGGCAGCGCCAGCAAGGCCTGGAGGAAGCGCGCGCCGCGCTGCTGCGCTCGCAGAAGCTGGAAGCCGTCGGCAAGCTGACCGGCGGCGTGGCGCACGACTTCAACAACATCCTGCACATCATCAGCGCCAACGTCCAGCTGATGCTGCGCAGCGACGACAACGGCCGCAAGCGCCTGCTGAACATCCTCGACGCCGTCGAACGGGGCAAGAAGCTGGCCGCCCAACTGCTCGCCTTCGCGCGGCGCCAGCCGCTGCACCCGAGCGTCGTCAACCTGGCCCAGCTCATTGAACGCATGGACGCGCTGCTGCACCGCGCCGTCGGCGACAGCGTCGCGATCCGCATGGACATCGCACCCGACCTGTGGAACGTCCTCGTCGATCCGAACCAGCTGGAAAACGTGCTGCTGAACCTCGTGATCAATGCGCGCGACGCGATGGAGGGCGGCGGCACCGTCACCATCACGCTGTCCAACATCACGGTCGATCCGGCCGACCAGCTGGCCTACCCCGGCATCCGTCCCGGCGAATTCGTCACGATCGCCGTCAGCGACACGGGCAGCGGCATGCCGCCCGACGTGATCGAGCGGGCGTTCGAGCCGTTCTTCACGACCAAGCCCGAGGGCAAGGGCACGGGCCTGGGCCTGTCGATGGCGCACGGCTTCGTCAAGCAGAGCGGCGGCCATATCCGGCTGGCGAGCCGCGAGGGAGACGGCACGACCGTGACCATCTACCTGCCGCGCGCGCTGCAGGACACGCCCGATCCCGCCTTCGTGCCCGTGCCGCACTGACGCACCGGGTATCTGGTATCACCACCGCAGGAGAAGTCTTGAGCAATACCGACCACCACCACGCCGACGCCCTCGACGCCGCACCGCGCGCCCCGGGTTTCGACAACTCGATCGCCTTTCTGGCGCAAGGCTACGAGTTCATGCCGCGCCGTTACGCCGCGCTGGACAGCGACATGTTCGCGACCCGCCTGATGCTGCGGCGCGTGCTGTGCGTGCGCGGCGAGGACGCGGGCCGCATGTTTTATCAACCCGGCCGCTTCACGCGCCGCCACGCGCTGCCGGCGACGACGATGGCCCTGCTGCAGGACTTCGGCAGCGTGATGGCGCTGGACGGCGAGGCGCACAAGAAGCGCAAGGCCATGCTGATGTCGTTGTTCAGCCCCCTGGAGCGGCAGCGCCTCGTCGGCCTGGCCGCGGCCGAATGGCGCACGCGCTTCGCGCAGTGGACGGGCAACGCGCAGGTCGTCGTGCACGAGGCCGCGCAGGAAGTGCTGTGCCGCGCCGTGTGCCACTGGGCCGGGATTCCGATCAGCGCGGACGACGCGCGGGAGCGCACGCGCGAATTCGCGCGGATGATCGCGGGCGCCGGGCGGTCTGTTTTAAACATCTCCGAGCCCACGA
>NZ_JBKYMO010000349.1:0-6144 GCF_047302915.1 Massilia sp. CT11-108
GATAACGCGCCGGCGCCGCGTGCGCTGACGGGCCTGCAGGACAGGTACGAGGATGCGGCCATCGTCCGGGATGGCGGCGGCGAGCGCCGCGCACAAACGGCGGCCGCTCATGCCCGCACGTCCGCGCGGTTGTCGAAGCCTTGCACGTGCTCGGTGACGACCGGCGTCCCGCGCACCGTGCGCACCGCCACGTCGCGCAAGCGTATGTCGCGCACCGGCAGTTCCGCCTCGCCCTTCACGCGGCAGACGAAGCCCGCATCCTCGACGCGGATGCCGGACACGAACAGGCCTTCGATCGGCGTGAGGCGGCGCTCGAGCGTGGGCACGAGCGTCTTCCATTGGTACAGCACATCCGTCTCGACGGCAAGCACGCCGCCCTTGATGCGGGTGGCGCTCACGTTCGTCATGTGGATGTTGCGGACAAAGCCGCCGCGCCGTTCGTTCGTCTTCACGTACAGCAGGTTGTTGATGGTGCTGGGCACGGAGGAATCCGCGTGATCGAAGTGGCAGTCGTCGACGAACACGTTCTCCACGCCGCCCGACAGCTCGCTGCCGATCGCCATCAGCTGGTGGCCATTCTTGATGCGGCAGCGGCGCATGACGATATTGCGCGACGGGACGCCGAGGCGCCACGCGTCGCGGTCGCGCCCGGACTTCACGGACACGGCGTCGTCGCCCTGGTCGAACGTGCACTGGTCGATCAGCACGTTCCGGCTCATCTCCGGATCGACGCCGTCGTTGTTGTGGCCGTGCGCCGCGATGTCGACCCGGCGGATCACGACGTCGCGGCAGAGGTAGGGATGCAGCACCCAGAACGGGCTGTCGACGATGTGGATGTCTTCCACGAGCACGTGGCGGCACCGGTTGAACTGGATGAAGTGCGGACGCAGGTTGGCCTGGCCCGCCGTCATGTCGCGCCGTTCCACGGGCACGCCGTCGCGGCACGCCATGTTGTACAACGCGACCAGCGCATCCATGTGCGCCCGCGGCCGCGCATACCATTGCTTCCACACGTCGAGCCGCGCGCGCAAGGTGCCGCGGCCCGTGACCGCCACGTTCTCGCACCCGTATGCGTACACGAGCGGCGAATAGTTCATGCATTCGAGTCCCTCCCAGCTCGTGGACACGGCCGGCAGGTAGTCGC
Organism: Massilia sp. CT11-108; assembly: GCF_047302915.1. Classification (NCBI taxonomy): domain Bacteria; kingdom Pseudomonadati; phylum Pseudomonadota; class Betaproteobacteria; order Burkholderiales; family Oxalobacteraceae; genus Massilia; species Massilia sp. CT11-108. The sequence continues at coordinate 1,145 of NZ_JBKYMO010000349.1, forward strand.
GCGGGTCGGGCGAAAAGAGGAGTGTCGCGCCGTCCTCCACGTGCAGCGCGACGTGGCTCTTCAGGTGGATCGGGCCGGTCGGCCACGTCCCCGCCGGGACGACGACGACACCGCCGCCGGCCGCATGCGCCGCCGCGATGGCGCGCGCGAGCGCGGTGCCGGTCGCGGCCTGGTCGCCGCGCACTGCCCCATACGTCACGATGTCGAAGCGGGGCGCGCCCGAGAAATCGGGCACGGCGATGGCGGGCATCGTGAACGGCGCGTCGACGCGGACTTCGGACCTGGGCAGCGTGCCGGCGGATCCCGGCATGAAGGCCTGGCAGCCGGCCAGCACGGGCACGGCAACGCCGGCGCGCAGCAGCGCGCGCCGTGAGAGGGAACTGGGCACTGAACGTCTCCTTTGATGGTGCACCGCGCACCTTGTGAGCGCATATTGTGCCGCCTGCGCGGGCACCGTTGTCGATTCGCCATGCAAGCGCTCAACAACGTGATTATTACCGCGATCGTACCGGACCGACGGTTCGCTCAAGCATGCTTGGCGCTACCATGCCCCCGTCAATATGACCGCACGAGTCATCGATAACGACATGGAGACTACAACGATGCGTTTCACCGCAACCCCTCGGAACATTCATCCTCTTTCACCCCGCAGCCGCATCAGTATCGGCGTCCTGGCGATGCTCGCTTCGCTGCATGCACACGGCCAGGAGACGGCGGCGGCGGCCGATGCGGCGCCTGTCGCCACGACCGCTGCCGACGGCAAATCGTCCGACAGCGTCGTGGTCGTGACGGGCTTTCGCGCGAGCCTGAACAGGGCGCTGAACACGAAGAAGAACAGCGACGGCATCATCGACGTGATCAAGGCCGAGGACATCGCCAAGTTCCCCGACGCGAACCTCGCGGAATCGCTGCAGCGCGTGCCCGGCGTGGCGCTGGCGCGCGGCGACGGCGGCGAAGGCAAGCAGATCACCGTGCGCGGCCTGAACGCGGGCTTCACGCGCGTGCGCATCAACGGCATCGAGGGCGTGGCGGCGACGGGCGCCTCGGACATCAACGGCAGCACGAACCGCGGCCGCGGCTTCGACTTCTCCGTGTTCGCGTCGGAGCTGTTCAACAGCCTGGAAGTGCGCAAGACGTCGGAAGCGGACATCGAGGAAGGCTCGCTGGGCGCCACCGTCGACCTGCGCACGGCGCGGCCGTTCGATTTCAAGGGCCGCACGTTCAGCATCGGCGGCCAGGAAAGCCACAACTCCCTCTCCGGCAAGACGCAGCCGCGCGTGACGGCGCTGGTGTCGGACCGCTGGGACACGGGCTACGGCAAGGTCGGCGCCCTGCTCTCGGCCGCGTACTCGAAGCGGCGCGCGACGGAAGAAGGCTACGAGGCCGTGGAACTGCTCAGCGCCAGCAACGACGGCGGCTTCTGCTCGCCCGTCGGCGTGTCGCCGCAGGTCCCGGGCAACGATGCCGTCAAGGGCATCACCGCGACGACGTGCGGCACCGGCATGCCGCGCGCGACCGATCCTGCCGCGTACAACAGCGTCATGGGCCGCAAGGACAATTACGGCGGCACGGTCGCGAACCCGGCCGCCGGCTCGGGCGCGTTCGCACCGCGCATCCCGCGCTACCGCCGCTCGCAGACCGATTACGAGCGCACGGGGATCACCAACTCCTACCAGTGGCGCAATGCGGACAGCGAACTGAATCTGGACCTCATGTACGGCAAGTTCGCCAATAAACGCTACGACAACTACATCGAGGCGATCTCGTTCGGCCGCAACCTCGGTTCGAACGGCAAGCCGCAGACGTCGATCCTGGACGCGCATTTCGACCAGAGCGGCAGCTGGGACTACGGCAAGTTCAACGGCGTGGACGTGCGCACCGAAGGCCTGCTGGACGTGTACACGACCAAGTTCCGCCAGCACGTCCTGTCCGGCAGCCACAGGTTCAGCGATACGGTGAAGGCCGACTTCATGGCCGGTAACTCGAACTCGAACCTGAACGAGCCGATGCGCGCCACCGTGCAGTTCGACGCGCCGAACGTGAACGGCTTCTCGTGGGACTTCCGCGACAACCGCAACGTCCCGACGCTCAACTTCGGCATCGACGTGAGCAATCCGGCCAACTTCCAGTTCGCCCCGCAGGATGCCGCCGGCAACGTGCGCGGCATGTTCGTGGGCCGCTACCTGGACACGACCAACAAGCTGCAGACCCAGGCCGCCAACGTGCACTGGGAGATCAACGACCACGTGACGAGCCACTTCGGCATCTCGGCCCGCAAGAACATCTGGACCAACTACGAGATCGGCAACAGCGCGAATGCGGTCGCGCTGCCGGCCGGCGTGTCGATGGCCGACATCTCGCGCCAGATCAGCGGCTTCGGCTCGGGCCTGGGCGGCACCGGCGTGCCGGGGTCGTGGGCGGCCGTCGACCTGCAGAAGTTCCTCGGCGTCGTCAATACCGAGTGCCACTGCGATGCCGTGCCGGGATCGCAATACAACTACCTCGCGCAGACCAACCGCCGCGTGGAAGAAAAGATCAATGCGCTGTACGGCATGGTCGACTTCAATTACGACCTGTTCGGCGTGACGTGGCGCGGCAATGCCGGCGTGCGCGGCGCGGAGACGACGGCGACGTCCACGGCGATGATCAACGTGCAGGGCCAGCTGCAGCCGAACACGGGCACGAAGAAATACCGCGACTGGCTGCCCGCCTTCAACCTGACGGCGCAGCTGCCGAAGGACGTGTTCCTGCGCTTCTCGGCCGGCAAGACGTTGTCGCGGCCCGAGTACACGGACCTCGCGCCGAATGCGACCGTATCGCCGATCTCGCAGTCGGTCTCGATCGGCAACCCGAACCTGGACCCGATCCGCGCCAACACCTACGACCTGCAGGCCGAGTGGTATTACGCGAAGAACGCGATGGTCTCGCTCGGGCACTTCCGCAAGGACATCAAGAGCTTCATCCAGAGCGTCAACGAGCGCGTGCCGTACAACACGCTCGGACTGCCGAACGAACTCCTGATCCTGAACGGCTGCTCGCTGACGGGCGCTCCGATCTGCCAGACCCTGCCCACGACGGAAGTCAACGTGAGCCGCAAGGTCAACACGGCCGGCGGCCCGCTGAAAGGCTGGGAATTCAACCTGCAGGCGCCGTTCAGCTTCCTGCCCGGCTTCTGGAGCAATTTCGGCCTGCTTGCCAACGCGACGCGCGTGAAGTCGCGCATCACGTACATCACCCGCGTGGACAACCCGGCCACGCCGGCGAACGAGCAGCTGACGCAGGTCGCGGACTTCACGGGCCTGTCGCCGCGCACCCACAACCTCACGCTGTACTACGAGGACGCGAAGTTCAGCGCGCGCGTGTCGGCGGCGCACCGCTCCAGCTATATCTATGCCGTGCTGGGCGACGTGGCGGGCCACGACTACACGATGGTCGACGGCTCCACCAACATCGACATGAGCCTCTCGTACAACATCACGCCGCAACTGCGCGTGTCGCTGGAGGGCCAGAACCTGAACGACACGCCGCTGCGCTACGGCCGCGACACGCAGCGCAACGACACGCTGCTGTACGTGCATTCGGGCCGCTCGTTCGTGCTGGGGCTGAACTACAAGTACTGAAGCACGGGGTGTGAAAAAGTGCGAGCTTCAGGGCGCGGCGATCTGGTATTCTTTCCGTTTTACTGCCATCCCGCCGCGCCATGTCCTTTTTCGCACGTAACGCACGCTTCCTGTCACCGGCCTGCATGCTGTTCCTCGCCGCCGCGCGCATCGTGGACGCGGTGCGCTCGGGCGCGACCGCCGACTGGCTCGCGGGCGTCGGCTTCGCCGGCGTGGCCGTCATGCTCCACCTGACCCTTGGCGCGGCGCACCGCAAGCGTCTCGCGGAGGCCGGCCAGGACGGCAGCGCCTGAATCGTGCAAGGAGGTTCCATGTACACCCTGTCCCGCGTCACTCCCATCCTGCGCATCTTCGACGAAGCAAAGGCGCGCGAGTTCTATATCGACTTCCTCGGCTTCAAGATCGACTGGGAGCACCGCTTCGAAGGCGGCGACTTCCCCGTCTACATGCAGGTGTCGCTGGGCGACTGCGTGCTGCACCTGTCCGAGCACTACGGCGACGGCAGCCCGGGCGCGTCGATCCGCATCGCCGTGCGCGACCTCGACGGCTACCAGGCCACGCTGCTCGCGAAATCGTTCAAGTATTCGCGCCCGCACGTCCAGACGATGCCGTGGGGGACCCGCGAGATGACGATCCGCGATCCGTCGCACAACCGCCTGTCGTTCGAGGAACCGGTCCCCGGGGCCGACGCGTCTTGAGGCTTTGCTTCAATCCCGGCCGTCCACGGCGGCCAGCACCTCGTCCACGCCGATGCGCGTGACCCAGTCGTCCTGTTCCGGCACCATGAGCACGGTGCTGCGGGCCCGGTCGATCGGCGCCCACTCCGGGTGATTGCGGCGCATCAGCGCGATGACCGGCACGCCGACCGCATTCGCCAGGTGCATCACGGCCGTCTCCACGGAGATGACGAGGCTGCACAGCCGCAGCACGGCGGGCAGCTGGAAGAAGTGCTCGTCCGCGCAAAACAGCCGCACATGCGCGAGGTCGGGGTCGGGCCGCCCTTCGAACAGCCGGCGCGCTTCCTCCTGCGCTTCCGGCACCACGTTGACGACGACGGTGACGCCGCGCCACGCGAGCCGGTTCTTCAGCGCGCGTGCCAGCGCGGCCACGCGTTCCAGGGGCCACGGGCGGGCGGGCGATTTCCAAAATGCGTCCACCACCACGACCGGTTTGCCGACCGTGCAGCCCCAGACCGCGAACTGCGCGTGCGCCCTGCGGACCCAGCGCTCGGGGATGTCCAGCCGCGGCATGCGCGCGGCCGGCGGCACGTCCACGCCGAAGCAGCGGGCGAACCAGGCCGCGTAGATGTCGCTGATGTGTTGGTGCGCCGCCTCCGCGGGCCCATACACGGGAAGCGCCGCGTCCAGCTTGCGGTAGCCC
>NZ_JBKYMO010000350.1:0-6130 GCF_047302915.1 Massilia sp. CT11-108
CCGGACCGCTGGGCCCCGTGGTCGGCGGCCTGCTGGGCGCCCACGTCGGCTCGCTGTTCAGCTTTACGAAGATGAAGGATCCCGGCGAACGCGAGGAGGGCGGCCGCGCGCCGATGGAAAACCGTCCGGCCGGCATGCTCATCGCGGTCGCCTTCGACGATCCCGGCCTCGAGGCGCGCGCCGTCGACCTGCTGCGCGGCCTGGGCGCCCACCACATCGAGCGCGCCAAAGGCAATATCGTCGATGGCGACTGGGCCGATTTCGATCCGGCGTCGCCGCCCGACATGATTCACTGAGTCCGCGCCCCCCCGGCGTCTATTTGCGTTTCGTCAACGACGTCTTTGTCCATCGCCCTAGACTCGATGTTTCGTGCTGCGCACCCGGCGCGGCAGGTTGATGAAGGACGACGAAACCATGCACGACAACAAAGTAGCCTTGGTGACTGGAGGGATGGGGGGACTGGGCACGGCGATCTGCCGGCGCCTGCAGGCGGAGGGGTTCCGCGTGGCGGCAACCTATTCGCCCGGCAATGCCACGCCTGACGCGTGGCTGGCCGCCCAGAGAGACGAAGGGTACCGATTCACGACGTATCGCGTCGACGTCACCGACTACGGTGACTGCGAATGGATGATGCAGAAACTGCTGGCCGAAATGGGCCGGCTGGACGTGCTGGTGAACAATGCCGGCATCACGCGCGACCGTAGCCTGCGCAAGATGACCCTGGAAGATTGGCAGGACGTCCTGCGTGCCGACCTCGACAGCGTGTTCAACATGAGCAAGCAGGCGATCGAACCGATGATGGCGCAGCAATTTGGCCGCATCGTCAATATCTCGTCCGTCAACGGCCAGCAGGGTGCCTTCGGTCAGGCCAATTACTCGGCCGCCAAGGCCGGCATGCACGGCTTCACGAAGGCACTGGCGCTGGAGATGGCGCGCCATGGCGTGACCGTCAACACGGTGTCGCCCGGCTATCTGCGCACGAAGATGGTCGAGGCCGTACCGGCCGAGGTGATGAATGGCAAGATCCTGCCGCAGATCCCGATGGGGCGGCTGGGCGAGCCGGACGAGATCGCCGGCCTCGTCGCCTATCTCGTGTCGGAAGACGCCGGTTTCATGACGGGCGCCAACCTGGCCATCAATGGCGGGCAACACATGTATTGAACTAGCGCCGCTCGGCCCGCGTCTGGCAGTCGATGCACAGGCGCGCCTCCGGCCGGGCCAGCAGGCGCGATGCGCCGATCGGCTGGCCGCATTCCTCGCAATAGCCGTAGCTGCCGTCCTCGATCCGGGCGAGCGCCTGGCGCAGCTGGCGCATCTCGGCCGAGTGATGGCCGGCCGCTTCGCGCGACAGATCGTTCAGCAGGCGGACGGTGGCGCGGTCCAGCGGCGACGTCTCCACTTCTTCCACAGGCAATTCTCCCGCGTCCGGGCGCGGTTCCTCGACACGGGACAGCGCGGCAAGACGCTGCTCCAGCATGGTCTTGAGCAGCGCCAGCTGCTCGGGTGTGAGGGGTTCCATGGTCACACGACAGCGAACACGTGACGACAGGCGCCGGAAGCGGCGTGCGGATTGGCTTTCATGGATGTCCCCTCGTTCGTGTCGTTGGAAACCGCGCGGCGGCGATTTCAGTGTAGCGCGGAACGAGGGGCGTGCATACCGCCGCTGGTATTCAGGCGGGTGCGGCGGGCGCGTTGTCGATGGCGACGATGTCGAGCTGGGTCTTGAGCCCGTCGAGGGCCGCGAGGATGGGCACGACCTGGCCCGTGCTGGCGGCCGCGGCCAACCCCAGCAGGCGCGCGACGAGCGTGATGCCGTCGCCGATGCGGGTGATGCGCTTGATCTTGTCGGCGGCGTCCACCGTCAGCTGGATCAGGTGCGCTTGCGGTTGGCCCAGCGACGACACGATGCATGCGGCCGCCTCCGTATACAGCCGGTTGGCGCGCTGGCGCAATTCCATCTCGGCGTTCAACAGGGCGCGCGCGGCCATCTGCTCCGGTTCCGGCACCTCCTGGCCCTGGTGGCGGCGGATATCGCGCATGACGCGCTGGTGGATGCTGTCCGCGCACTCCGACAGCTTGTCGGCCAGTTCCTCGACCTGGTGCGCGGTCGACAACGCCTTGGCCGGGCTGGGCGGCGGCGCGGCGGGGGCAGCCTGTTTCGGTTTCTCGTCGTTTGCCATGATTTCTCCTCGTGCGCTCAATCGGACAGGGCGTCGCGCAGTTTCGTCAGGTCGCGCGCATAGACGGCCAGCAACTTGCGCACGTCGTCGCCGTGCAGGTTATTCAGGTTTTCGCGCAGTTTCTGGTGGCCCAGCGCGACCTTCGTCAACCCCTGGAGGGCCAGGTCGTAGCGTTTGTCGACCAGTTTGTACTCGGTCGACTTGTTGAGATAATGGACCTTGGCCAGGGTCACGAGCATGCGGTCGGACGTCTTGGTGGAGAAGGGGATTTCGACGTCGAAGATGCCGAGCACGGTCTTCTTCTCGTTGTCGTTGGTCTTCGCGTACAGGCGGGTCAGCTCGATCATGGCTTCCAGCAAGACCTGCACGTCGGCGTCGCCGTCGCGCACCATTGTCTCGACGCTGCGGTTCTGGTAGCCGGATGCAATGACCCGCGTCAGCAGCCGCGTCAGGCCCGTGTACGCGGCGATCTGGCGCTGTTGCAAGCCGGATTCCGCGTTCGCCTTGAGACCATTGCCGAGGTCGTCGATGCGGTCGGACAAGTCGTAGCGCGCGTCGCCCGCCAGCACGCTCAACGTCTGCATGTACAGCACGACGGTCTTCTGGATACTGACGAAGTCGTCGTACACGGCACGCCGGCGCGCATCGTTTTCCTTCGCGATGCGGTCGGCGGCGGGAGAGAGGTACGGTTGTTCGCGCTCGTAGGTGTCGCGATAGCGGCGCGACAGTTCGCCGTAGCCGCCCAGTTTGGCCGACGCGTCGGCAAATTGCCGCACCTCCGCCAGGCTCACGGGGCCGGTACTGGCGCAGCCGCCGAGCACCAGGGTGGCGGCGAGGACGATCAGGGTAAAACAGCGTCGCAGGTCCATGGGTCCTTTCTGGACGGCAAAAGGCCGGCCCGAAAAGCCCTCATTCTTTCAAACTGGCGGATGCTGTCATTGCCAATGCTCAAGTCAAGGCCGTGCGCCACCCCAGGCCGGCCACGGTGTCGCCCAGCGGGATGTATTCGCAGCCGACCCAGCCGTCGTAGCCCAGCGCGTCGAGCGTGCGGAACAGGAAGGGGAAATTGATCTCGCCGGTGCCCGGCTCATGGCGGCCCGGCACGTCGGCCAGCTGGATGTGGCGGATCAGCGGCATACGTTCGCGCAGCGTGTTGGCGAGGTCGCCCTCCATGCGCTGCATGTGATAGATGTCGTATTGCAGGAACAGGTTCGGCGCGGCGGCTTCCGCGATGATGGCGGCGGCTTGCGCACTCTTCGTGAGGAAATAGCCGGGGAGGTCGCGGTCGTTGATCGGCTCGATCAGCAGGTCGATGCCGTGCGGGGCCAGCGCGGCGGCGGCGAAGCGCAGGTTGTCGATGAACGTCGCGTGCGCGCGCTCGGGGGCGACGTTCGGCGGCAGCTTGCCCGCCAGGCAGTGCAGGCGCTTCACGCCCAGGTCGAGCGCGTATTCCAGCGCCAGCTCGACGGTGTCCTGGAATTCGCCCACGCGGCGCGGATCGCACGCCATGCCCCGTTCGCCCGCCGCCCAGTCGCCGGCCGGAAAATTATGCAGCGCCAGTTCCAGCTGGTAGCGTTGCAGGCGGCCGGCGATCTGCTCCGCCTCGAAGGCGTAAGGAAACAGGAACTCGACGCCGTCGAAACCGGCCGTACGGGCGGCGGCAAAGCGTTCCAGGAAGCCGAGCTCGTTGAACATCAGGCTCAGGTTGGCGGCGAAGCGGGGCATGCGAATTCCTCTTGGCGGTGAAACAACCCGCTATCCTAAACCATCGTGCCGGCCGGCGCAGCGCGCAGCGCGCGCATCGGCGTGAACAGCCAGGCCAGCAGCGCGGCGCCCACAAGGAACAGGCCGGAGCCGCCGAACAGGGTCGCCAGGGTGACGCGGCTGGCGAGCCAGCCGGCCACGACGGCCGCCAGCGGCGCCAGGCCCATGAAGATGAACATGAACAGGCTCATCGTCCGGCCCAGCAGTTCGCGCGGCACGCGCTGCTGGATCCACGTGAACACGGCGACCTGCACGAACCCGCCCAGCACGCCGATGGCGACGTTGATCAGCATGCCCTGCCAGCTGGCGGTGACCAGGCCCAACGGCATCAGCAGGACGCCGGCGATGCCGTCGATCAGCAGCAGGGTCATGCCGAGGTTGCCCGCACGCCGTTTCCCGGCGATGCCACTCGCCGCCATGCCCAGCAGCGCGCCGGCGCCATGCGCACCCATCAGCAGGCCCAGCGCGGAAGCACCGTGCAGGCGGCTGCTCGCGAGCAGCGGCAGCGCGACCTGCATCACGCCGCCGATCACGCAGGCGCACAGGCCCCAGTAGATGAAGCACGTGCGCATCATGGTGTCGCGCCAGACGGCCGCGAGACCGTCTGCCACCGACTTGAATACCGGCTGCCTGGCCGCCGGCGCGAACGGGCGCGGCTGGACCTTGGCGAGCGTCCAGGCGGACAGGGCGAAGCTGATGCAGTCGAAGCCGAACGCGAGCGCCAGGCCGCGCATGTGTTGCGGACCGTCGGTGCCGTCGCCGGCCAGCGCGAACAACAGGCCCGCCAGCAGCGGCCCGGCCAGCATCGTGATCTGGCGCAGCCCCATCATCATGCCGTTCGCGGCCTGCAGGTGCTGCGGGGCGACGGCATGCGGCAGCATCGACGTGCCGGCCGGAATGCTGAACGCCGATGCGAGCGACAGGCCCAGCGCCAGCGCGAGCACGACGGGCAGGTGCGCCTGGCCGGTGTAGACGAGGACCGCGAGGACGGCCAGCAGCACCGTGTTGACGTGCTTGGTGAGCATCAGGATGCGCTTGGGCGAGTGGCGGTCGACGAGCGCGCCGCCGAACAGGATCAGGATCGCACGCGGGATGCCCATCAGCGCGACGGCCATGCCCAGCGCAACGGCATCGCCGGTCAGCTTGAGCACGAGCCAGGGCAGGGCGATCTGGGTGAACTGGTCGCCGAGGGTGGAGATGACGCCGCCGCTCATCAGCCACGTGAAATTCCGGTCGCGCAGCAGGGCGGTGCGCGGGTTCTGTGCGTCTTGCATGCTCGTCTCCTTGTCGTCGTGCGGGCGTGCGCGGGCCTGGCCGGCACGCCATCGTGTTGGTGGTGCGAAGGTGGATCAGCGCTGGATGCCGGCGATCTGCGCGAGCAGGTCGGACGTCGCGCGCAACTGGTCGCCGGACGGTGCGCCCAGCATGGCGCGGCTGATGTTGTCGACGACGGTCGTCGCGTTCGTCACGAGTTCGTCGCCCGTCGGCGTGATCAGGGCGTAGCCGACGCGGGCGTCGCGCGGATCGCTCTGGCGCGTGACGAGACCGATCTTTTCCAGCGGCAGCAGCGAGCGGGTGACGCCGGACGCAGTCAGTCCCAACCGATCGGCCAGGTCGACACGGCGCAAACGCCCGCCCGGTGCGCGCTGCAGGTGCAATAGCAACTGGTAATCGGCAAAGCTGATGCCGTGATGGCCGCCGAGGGCGCTGTCGAGCCGGCGGACGAGCGTCGCCCAGGCCCGCGCGAGGCGCAGGCAGAATTCAGTGGTGAGACTGTCGGACATGATGACTCCTGGTACTTAATGGTTACTTGATTCGTCAAGTATATGGAGAATGTCGACCATTGGCAAGTACTTGAGTGCGCAAATAAATTCGGGGTCAGGTCCAATTTTTTTGTAACTTCGGGGTCAGAGCTCATTTTGGTGGATGATCTTCGAAGCAAGTTCTGCCGGCTGACGCCGATTTACTCATGGGCGCAATGGGCAAACCGTACGAAATCTTGGCTTACCGGACATTGATCGAAAAAGTGCTCTGACCCCGAATTTGAGCCTTTGTTATGGGTAAAAAAAGACCGGGAGCAGGTCCCGGTCTTTTTTGTGATGTCGCAGAATTACGTATCAGCGCTCGCCGCCCGAACGGGCTGCGGATGCCGGACGCGGGCCGCGGCCCTGGCCGCGACCCGCGTC
>NZ_JBKYMO010000351.1:0-6127 GCF_047302915.1 Massilia sp. CT11-108
GCTTCGCTCGCTGTGGTCAGCTCGCGGCGGGACTTCCACCCACAAGAGTGCGCCCATGCTGGGCGCACCAAAAAAAGGGCGGCCCGCGAGCCGCCCTCCTCGATCGCCCGCAGGCGCCAGCTTACATCACTTGTCCAGCACGATGCGCAGCATGCGGCGCAACGGCTCGGCGGCGCCCCACAGCAGCTGGTCGCCGACGGTGAACGCGGAGATGTATTCCGGGCCCATCGACATCTTGCGCACGCGGCCGACCGGGATCGTCAGGCTGCCCGTGACGGCGGCCGGGGTCAGGTCGCGCACCGACGCTTCGCGCGTGTTCGGCACGAACTTCACCCACTGGTTGTCGTTCGCGATGATGTCGTTGATCTCGTCCAGCGGCACGTCCTTCTTCAGCTTGATGGTCAGCGCCTGCGAGTGGCAGCGCATCGCGCCGATGCGGACGCACAGGCCATCGACCGGAATCACGTTGGAGCCGTTGTGGCGACCCAGGATCTTGTTGGTCTCGGCGCCGCCCTTCCACTCTTCCTTCGACTGGCCGTTGCCCAGGTCCTTGTCGATCCAGGGGATCAGGTTGCCGGCCAGCGGCACGCCGAACTGCTTCGTTTCTTCGGCCGACAGGCCGTGCTGGGTGGCCAGCACGCCGCGGTCGATTTCCAGGATCGCCGAAGCCGGGTCGTCCAGCAGGTTCTTGACGGCCGAGTTGATGGTGCCGAACTGGGTCAGCAGCTCGCGCATGTGCTGCGCGCCGCCGCCCGATGCGGCCTGGTACGTCATCGACGTCATCCAGTCGACCAGGTCGTTCTTGAACAGGCCGCCGAGACCCATCAGCATGCACGACACGGTGCAGTTACCGCCGATGAAGTTCTTCACGCCGTTCACCATCGCGTCCTTGATGACGTTCAGGTTGACCGGATCCAGCACGATGACGGCGTCGTCGCTCATGCGCAGCGTGGACGCGGCGTCGATCCAGTAGCCGTTCCAGCCGCTAGCGCGCAGTTTCGGGAACACTTCGGTCGTGTAGTCGCCGCCCTGGCACGAGATGATGATCTCGCATTTCGACAGTTCGGCAATGTCGGTTGCGCTTTTCAGCTTGGTTTCGTTCTTCGCCATCTTCGGCGCATCGCCACCCGGATTCGAGGTGGTGAAGAACACCGGCTCGATGTGGGCGAAATCGCCCTCGTCCTGCATGCGCTGCATGAGGACCGAACCGACCATGCCGCGCCAACCAACCAGACCTACTAGTTTCATTTTGATCCCTCTTTTAAAAATGTTCCGCCCATGCCGGGCGTATTCCTGGTCAACCCAATGCGTTGACGACCGCGTCGCCCATCTGTTCCGTACCGACGCGCGTCGTGCCTTCCTCGTGGATGTCCGGCGTGCGCAGGCCCTGGGCCAGCACCTTCTTGACGGCGTTCTCGATGCGGTCGGCCTGTTCGGCCTTGCCCAGCGAGAAGCGCAGCATCATCGCGGCGGACAGGATCGTCGCCAGCGGATTCGCGACGCCCTTGCCCGCGATGTCCGGCGCCGAACCGTGCGACGGCTCGTACAGACCTTTATTGTTCGCATCCAGCGACGCCGACGGCAGCATGCCGATCGAGCCGGTCAGCATCGCGGCCGCATCGGACAGGATGTCGCCGAACATGTTGCCGGTGACGATCACGTCGAACTTCTTCGGCGCGCGCACGAGCTGCATCGCGGCGTTATCGACGTACATGTGTTCGAGCTCGACGTCCTGGTATTCCTTGTGCACGTCGGTGACGATGTCGCGCCAGAACTGGAACGTCTCCAGCACGTTGGCCTTGTCGACGCTCGTCACGCGGCGGTCGCGCTTGCGCGCGGCCTGGAACGCGACGTGGGCGATGCGGCGGATCTCGCCTTCCGCATAGCGCATCGTGTCGAAACCTTCGCGCTGGCCCGCGAACGGACCGTCCGGGCATTCGCGCACGCCGCGCGGCTTGCCGAAATAGATGTCGCCCGTCAGTTCGCGAATGATCAGGATGTCCAGGCCCGACACGACTTCCGGCTTCAGCGTGGAAGCGCCGGCCAGTTCCGGATACAGGATCGCGGGACGCAGGTTGGCGAACAGGCCCAGCTCCTTGCGCAGGCCGAGGATGGCCTGTTCCGGACGCAGCGCGCGCTCCAGCGAGTCGTACTTGTAGTCGCCGACGGCGCCGAACAGCACGGCGTCCGCGGCCTTCGCCAGCGCCAGCGTGCCTTGCGGCAGCGGGTGGCCGTGCGCGGCATAGCCGGCGCCGCCGACGTCCGCGCTTTCCAGTTCAAAGGACTCGCCCAGCGCGTTCAGCACCTTGACGGCTTGCGTGGTGATTTCGGGACCGATGCCGTCGCCCGGCAGGATGGCAATCTTCATGTTCTTGTTCTCGTTCAGATGGTGTTGGCGAGCCACGGCTGCGCGCGCAAGTGGCGCTCTTCGTAGGCGCGGATGTCGTCGGCGTGGCGCAGCGTGAGGCCGATGTCGTCCAGGCCGTTCAGCAGGCAGTACTTGCGGAAGTCGTCGATGGCGAATTCGAACGCGAGGTGGCCGTCCGGCGTGCCCACGGTCTGCTTCTCGAGGTCGATGACCAGCTTGTAGCCCGGGAACGCCTTGACTTCATTGATCAACTGGTCGACTTGCGCCTCGGTGAGGACGATCGGCAGCATGCCGCCCTTGAAGCAGTTGTTGAAGAAGATGTCGGCGAAGCTCGGCGCGATGACGGCGCGGAAGCCATACTGCTGCAGGGCCCACGGCGCGTGCTCGCGCGACGAGCCGCAGCCGAAGTTCTTGCGGGTCAGGAGGATCGACGCGCCGGCGTAGCGCGGCTGGTTCAGCACGAAGTCCGGATTGACCGGGCGCTTGCTGTTGTCCATGCCCGGTTCGCCGTGGTCGAGATAGCGCCACTCGTCGAACAGGTTGGGGCCGAAGCCGGTGCGGCGGATCGACTTGAGGAACTGCTTCGGAATGATGGCGTCGGTGTCGACGTTGGCCCGGTCCAGCGGGACCACCAGTCCTTCGTGTACGGTGAATTTATCCATGATTATTTACCGCCGGCGCCCGTGATCACCTGGCCGACTTTCTGCACGTCTTTGCCGACGCCGGAGATGGTGTTGCAGCCGGCTGCGGCGATTGCGATGAGGGCGAGAGCAACGATCTTTTTCATATCAGTTATAGTCAGTCGGGGTCAGAGCACACCCGTGAAAACCGTGCTCTGACCCCGAATTATCAGATTTTACGAACGTCCACAAAGTGGCCCGCGATACCAGCCGCCGCGGCCATCGCCGGCGACACCAGGTGCGTGCGGCCACCCTGGCCCTGGCGGCCTTCGAAGTTGCGGTTCGACGTCGATGCGCAGCGCTCGCCCGGTTCCAGGCGGTCGGCGTTCATCGCGAGGCACATCGAGCAGCCCGGCTCGCGCCATTCGAAGCCCGCAGCCTTGAAGATCTGGTCGAGACCTTCGCGTTCCGCCTGTTCCTTCACGAGGCCGGAGCCCGGCACCACCATCGCCAGCTTGACGTTCGACGCGCGCTGGCGGCCGCGCACGATGGCCGCGGCGGCGCGCAGGTCTTCGATGCGCGAGTTGGTGCAGGAACCGATGAACACCTTGTCGATGCGGATGTCTTCCATCGCGGTGTTCGGCTTCAGGTCCATGTACACCAGGGCTTTTTCCATCGCGTCGCGCTTGACGGGGTCTTTTTCCTTGTCCGGATCGGGCACGCGGCCGTCGATCGTCGTGACCTGCTCGGGCGACGTGCCCCAGGTCACCTGCGGACGGATCTCGGCGGCGTTCAGTTGCACGACGAGGTCGAACTTCGCGCCCGGATCCGAGTGCAGCGTGCGCCAGTACGCGACGGCCTGTTCCCACTGCGGACCCACCGGTGCGAACGGGCGGCCCTTGACGTACTCGATGGTCGTGTCGTCGACGGCGACCATGCCGGCGCGCGCGCCCGCTTCGATCGCCATGTTGCAGACGGTCATACGGCCTTCCATCGACAGCGAGCGGATCGTCGAGCCGCCGAATTCGATGGCATAGCCCGTGCCGCCGGCGGTGCCGATCTTGCCGATCACCGCGAGCACGATGTCCTTGGCGGTCACGCCGGCCGGCAGGTCGCCGTCGACCTGCACCAGCATCGCTTTCGATTTCTTCGCAAGCAGCGTCTGCGTGGCCATCACGTGCTCCACTTCCGACGTGCCGATGCCGTGGGCCAGCGCGCCGAATGCGCCGTGCGTCGACGTGTGCGAGTCGCCGCACACGACGGTCATGCCCGGCAACGTGGCGCCCTGCTCCGGACCGATCACGTGCACGATGCCCTGGCGCTTGTCGTTCATGTTGAAGTACGTGACGCCGAAGGACTTGGTGTTATTGTCCAGCGTCTCGACCTGCAGGCGCGAGGTCGGGTCGGCGATGCCGTGCGAGCGGTCGGTGGTCGGCACGTTGTGGTCGGCTACGGCAAGATTGGCCGAAGTGCGCCATAGCGGGCGGCCGGCTTCGCGCAGGCCTTCGAACGCCTGCGGGCTGGTGACTTCGTGGACCAGGTGACGGTCGATATACAGCACGGTGGTGCCATCCGCATCGGCACGCACGACATGCGAATCCCAAAGTTTGTCGTAGAGCGTTTTTAACATAATGAGTTGCGAAGTCCAGAGAAACGACCGCTACATGCGGGCATGGTCTTTGATTATGCCATATTTGTGCAATGCGGAAGCAATGCCCTTCGAGCACGATTATTCCAATGAACTCATCCGTATAAAAATTTTGTTCGGACCCATTTGCAGACGCACAAATAAAAAAAGCCCGCGCATTTCCTGCGCAGGCTTTTCGTAGCTTTGTGGCAAAAATGCTGCAACCCGCTTTTTACGCGGCCAACCTCACGGTGGTGCGGCAACCGTCCATCAGGAACGACAGGCCGACGACCAGCACGAGCGAGCCTTCCGCCGAACGTGCCGTGCCCGTGATGCCTTCGACGTTCAGGGCCGTCATCGGCTTGATCACCAGGTCGGCCGTGCCGTCGACGGCTTCCACCGCGATGATGTACGGCTGCGGGGCGTTGATGACGATGCCCACGCGCTCGACGCATTCCTCGTAGCCGAGCGACAGCGCCAGCGAACGCACCGGCAGCGGGCGGCCCTGGTCCTTCAGCACCGGGGCGCCGCCGACCTGCATGAAGGTCTCCGGCAGTTCGACGACGCGCTCGACCACCGCCATCGGCAGGGCCAGCTGCGCCCCCGACGTCGACACGAGCATGGTCGGCACGATCGACAGTTCGATCGGCAGGCGGATCGAGAACTTCGTACCGGTCCCCAGGTTGGAGTCGATGCGGATCGCGCCGCGGTTCTTCTCGACGGCCGTCTTGACCACGTCCATGCCCACGCCGCGGCCCGAGACCGACGACGCCACTTCCTTGGTGGAGAAGCCCGGCAGGAACACGAGCTGGTACGCCTCGTCGTCGCTCGTCGCCTGGTTCTCGGAAATGAGCCCCTTCTCCATTGCCTTCTTGCGCAGCTTGGCCGGGTCCATGCCGCGGCCATCGTCCTGCAGCACGATCATGACGCTGTTCGCTTCCTGCCACGCCTTCAGCAGGATGTAGGCCTTCGCCGGCTTGCCGTTGGCGACGCGGTCTTCGGGCGACTCGACGCCGTGGTCCAGCGCGTTGCGCAGCATGTGCACGAGCGGATCGTACAGGCTGTCCACGACGACGCGGTCGACTTCCGTCTCGGCGCCTTCGATGGTCAGCTCGACGTCCTTGCCCAGGTCCTTCGCCAGCTCGCGCACGAGGCGCGGGAATTTCTGGAACAAACGGCCCACCGGCTGCATGCGGGTCGCCAGCGTGGCGCGCTGCAGTTCGGCCGAGTAGCGCGACGCGCGCTCCAGCGTTTCCGTCAGCGTGGCCATCAAGGTGGCGGCCTGGCCCTCGAACTTGAACTGCGACAGGCGCTCCAGCAGCACGGCCGCCTGGTTCGCGGCCTGCACGGATTCGCCGGCCACTTCCAGCAGCGCGTCCAGCTTGACCGCGTCGATACGGATGCTCTCGTCCTTCGCGGGACCGGTGCTGGCCGGCTTGTTGTCGTTGCGGCGCTCGACGCCGTCCCAGCCCGGCTTGCCGGATGCGGCGGGCGCGGCGGCTTCCGCCGGCG
>NZ_JBKYMO010000352.1:0-6101 GCF_047302915.1 Massilia sp. CT11-108
GGACGGTTTGCTGGCGGCACCCGGCCTCGCGGAGCGGACGCGTGCAGTGGCGGCGCGCTTCCCGCCGGGCGGCGGCATCGGCAAGGTGTGCGACGCGCTTTCCCGAAGCGGGCAAGAATAGCGGTTGCCATCGACAAGGAGAAGCGGCATGAAAAGAAGCGCACTCGTCGTGGGCGCCAGCGGGATCGGCGGCCATGCCACGGCACGGGAACTGCTGGCCCACGGCTGGACCGTGTACGGCCTCGCGCGCCGCCCGCCCGCCGACCTGCCGGGCCTGATCCCCGTGCCGGCCGACCTGATGGATCCGGAACGGCTCGGCGCAGCGCTCGCCACGGCATTTGGCGACGGTGGCCCGACGCACGTCTTCATCACGACGTGGATGCGCCAGGACAGCGAAGCGGAAAACATCCGCGTCAACGCCGCGCTCGTGCGCAACCTGCTCGATGCGCTCGGCTCGCGCAAGACGCTGCGCCACGTGGCGCTGGTGACGGGCCTGAAGCACTACCTCGGCCCGTTCGAGGCGTACGCCAGTTCCGGCACCTTGCCCGACACGCCGCTGCGCGAATCGCAGCCGCGCCTGCCCCTCGACAATTTTTATTACGCGCAAGAAGACGAGGTCTATGCGGCGGCGGCCCGCGACCGCTTCACGTGGACCGTGCACCGGCCCCACACGGTCATCGGCATGGCGGTCGGCAATGCGATGAACCTGGGCACGACCCTGGCCGTGTACGCGTCGATCTGCAAGGCGACGGGCCGGCCGTTCCGCTTCCCCGGTTCGCAGGCGCAGTGGGATGGCCTGTCCGACGTGACGGATGCGCGCATGCTCGCGCGGCAGCTGCGCTGGGCCGCCGACCACGACGCCGCGCGCAACGAGGCCTTCAACATCACGAACGGCGACTACTTCCGCTGGAGCTGGCTGTGGCGCCGGCTCGCCGCATGGTTCGGCGTCCAGGCGGCCGGTTTCGAGGGCGAGATCCGGCCGCTGGAGGCCGAGATGGCCAACGACCACGCCGTCTGGCGCGAGATCGCCACGCGCCACAAGCTCGTCGAGGCGGACCTGAACCGGCTCGTGTCGCCGTGGCACACGGACCTCGACCTCGGCCGTCCCATCGAAGTGATGACGGACATGGCGAACAGCCGCCGGCTCGGCTTTGCCGCGTGGCAGTCGACCGAGGATTCGTTCTACGACCTGTTTGCCGAGTTGCGGGCGCGGATGCTGATTCCGTGATGGTGGGCCAGCGCACGGACTGCCGCGTTCGCATGTGCTTGAATGAGGCATGCGCGACCCATTAACGAAGACAGGCTACGTGCGCGTGCGCGGCGCGCGCGAGCACAATCTGAAGAACGTCGACCTCGACATCCCGCGCGACGCGCTCGTCGTGTTCACGGGCGTGTCCGGCTCGGGCAAGTCGTCGCTCGCGTTCGGGACACTCTATGCGGAAGCGCAGCGGCGCTACCTGGAATCCGTCTCGCCCTACGCGCGCCGGCTGTTCCACCAGATGCCCGTGCCGGAAGTGGACGA
Organism: Massilia sp. CT11-108; assembly: GCF_047302915.1. NCBI lineage: Bacteria > Pseudomonadati > Pseudomonadota > Betaproteobacteria > Burkholderiales > Oxalobacteraceae > Massilia > Massilia sp. CT11-108. Next base: position 1,523 of record NZ_JBKYMO010000352.1, read on the forward strand.
CATCGACGGCCTGCCGCCCGCCGTCGCCCTGCAGCAGCAGCGCGGCACGCCGACGACGCGGTCCTCGGTCGGCAGCGTCTCCACATTGTCGAACTCACTGCGCATGCTGTACTCGCGTGCCGGCGATTATCCGCCCGGCCAGGAGCTGCTGTACGCCGAATCGTTCTCGCCCAACACGGCGGAAGGCGCGTGTCCGCAATGCTCGGGACTTGGGCGCGTGTACGACGCGACGGAAGCGTCGATGGTGCCGGACGACAGCCTGACCATCCGCGAGCGCGCCGTCGCCGCGTGGCCGCCCGCGTGGCACGGGCAGAACCTGCGCGACATCCTCGTCACCATGGGCTACGATGTCGACACGCCGTGGCGCGACCTGCCCAGGAAGGACCGCGACTGGATCCTGTTCACGGACGAGACGCCCACCGTGCCCGTGTACGCGGGCCTGACGCCGGAGGAAACGCGCCGCGCCCTCAAGCGCAAGGAGACGCCCAGCTACCAGGGCACGTTCAGCGGCGCGCGCCGCTACGTGCTGCAGACGTTCGCGAACACGGAAAGCGCATCGATGAAGAAGCGCGTGGCGCGCTACATGGTCAGCGCGGAATGCCCGCTGTGCCAGGGCCGCCGCCTGCGCCAGGAAGCCTTGTCCGTGACGTTTGCCGGCATGGACATCATGACCTTGTCGCGCGTCCCGCTGGAACGCCTGGCGCAGATGCTGCGTCCTTACGCGGATGGCACGGCACCCAGGCGCGCCGATAAGCATCCGGAGCAGCTGATCGTCACGCAGCGCATCGCCGCGGACCTGTGCGCGCGGCTCGACACGATGCTCGCGCTTGGCCTGGGCTACCTCGCGCTGGAACGCAGCACGCCGACCCTGTCGCCGGGAGAATTGCAGCGCCTGCGCCTTGCCACGCAGGTGCGCTCGAACCTGTTCGGCGTCGTGTACGTGCTGGACGAGCCGTCGGCCGGCCTGCATCCGGCCGACACGGAAGCGCTGCTGGACGCGCTCGCGCGCCTGAAGGCGGCCGGCAATTCGCTGTTCGTCGTCGAGCACGCGCTGGACGTGATCCGGCACGCGGACTGGATCGTCGACGTCGGCCCGCAAGCGGGCGAGCAAGGCGGGCAGGTTCTATATAGCGGCCCGCCCGATGGCCTGCGCGATGTGAAGGGCTCGCACACGCGGCGCTATCTGTTCACGGATGCGCAGGACGCCGTGCGCGCGCCGGCACGGACCCCGCGCGCGCCGGCCTGGTGGCTGCGGCTGGAAGGCGTCACGCGCAACAACCTGCACGATCTCGCCGTCCGCTTCCCGCTCGGCGTGATGACGGGCGTGACGGGCGTCTCCGGCTCCGGCAAGTCGACGCTCGTGAGCCAGGTGCTCGTCGATCTCGTCGGCGCGGCGCTGGGAGAGGGGCAAGGACGAGGCGGGGCCGACGACGGGACGGAGGACGGCATGGACCTCGAGCGCGAGGCCGACATCCCGACCGTGGGCCACATCGCGGGGGGGCCCATGCACGGCATCCGTCGCCTCGTGCGCGTGGACCAGAGGCCGATCGGCCGCACGCCCCGGTCGAACCTAGCCACGTACACGGGCCTGTTCGACCAGGTGAGAAAACTGTTCGCGGCGACGCCGGCCGCGAAGAAGCGCCGCTACGACGCCGGCCGGTTCTCGTTCAACGTGGCCAAGGGCCGCTGCGAACATTGCGCGGGCGAGGGCTTCGTGATGGTCGAGCTGCTGTTCCTGCCGAGCGTGTACGCGCCTTGTCCCACGTGCGGCGGCGCACGCTACAACGCCGACACGCTGGCGATCCGCTACAACGACCGCAACGTCGCGGACGTGCTGGGCATGACGGTCGACGAGGCGCATGCGTTCTTCGCGGACGAGGAAGCCGTCGCGCGGCCGCTCTCCGTGCTGCGCGAGGTGGGGCTCGGTTATCTGCGGCTGGGGCAGAGCGCGACGGAGCTCTCGGGCGGCGAGGCGCAGCGCATCAAGCTGGCGACGGAGCTGCAGCGCGCCGGCCGCGGCGGGACGCTGTACGTCCTGGACGAGCCGACGACGGGCCTGCACCCGCTCGACGCCGACCGCCTGCTGGCCCAGCTCGACCGTCTCGTCGATGCGGGCAACACCGTCATCATGGTCGAGCACACGATGCGCGTGGTGGCTGCCTGCGACTGGGTGATCGACATCGGTCCCGGCGCGGGCGAGGCAGGCGGCAAGGTGGTGGCGGAAGGGCCGCCGGCACAAGTCGCGCGGGCGAAGGACAGCCGCACCGCCCCGTATCTTCGGCGATCTCTGCCGTAAATACGCCGCAACGCCGTCGACTTGACAAAAAGTCACGCTCAAGCGAACGCCTCCGTTTCTTCGCTTGCGTTACACTTGGGATATTTTTTTTCACAAGAGTAACCACACAGCATGCCCGGTTCGAGTATCGATAGTGACCAATTCCGCCGGATCCTGTCGCGCAACGTCGCCATGCCGCTGGGCATGGGCGTGCTCAGCGCGCTCGTCTTCGTCGGTATCATCGCCTACCTCATCAATGTCCTGAGCTGGGTCGAGCATTCCGAGCACGTGATCGGCCGCGCCAACGAGGTCAGCCGCCTGTCGTCCGACATGGAGGCCGGCATGCGCGGCTACGTGCTGTCCGGCGACGACGATTTCCTGGCGCCTTACCTGACGGCCAAGCCGCGCATGGATGCCGAGCTGAAGAACCTCGAGCGGCTCGTCGACGACAACCGGGCGCAGCTCGACCGCATCGAGCGGGTGCGCGCGGCGCAGCTCCAATGGCAGGCGTTCGCCGAAGAGATGATCGGCCTGCGCGGCAAGAAGAGCGACTTCGTCGAGATCATCCAGAACATCAAGGCCGGCCGCGGCAAGATCCTGACCGACCAGGTCCGGCGCGAGTTCCTCGATTTCATCCTGGAAGAACAACGCATCCTGCAGGAACGGAACGCCACGTCGCGTTCCGTGATCGCGTGGTCCGTCGCCGCCTTCCTCGCGTTCAGCCTGATCGTCGCCGGCCTGCTCGCCGTGTTCGGCCGGCGCGACCTGCAGGCGCTGTCCAAATCGTACGGCGACATCCTGCAGCACGAGGAAGACCACAATACCCAGCTGACGCAACAGGCGTGGCTGCGCTCGGGCCAGACGGAACTGGTCGGCAAGACGACGGGCATCATCAGCCTGGAAACGCTGGCCGACGCCGTGTTGAACTATGTGGCGAACTACCTGAACGGCGTCGTGGCCGCGATGTACGTGCGCGCCGATGACGGTACGCTGACCCGCATCGGCGCCTACGGGTTCGCGCATGCGGACACGGACCGCGCGCGCATCGTGCATCCGACCGAGTCGCTGGCCGCGCAGGCCGCCGACCAGAACCGCATCGTCACCTTGCGCGACCTGCCGCCGGACTACATCAAGGTCGGCTCGGCGCTGGGCGAGACGGCGCCGCGCGAACTCCTGATCGCGCCCGTGTCGAACTTCGGCAAGATCAAGGGCGTCATCGAGATCGGCTTCCTGCACCCCGTGCGCGAGCGCGACGTCCAGTTCATGGAGACGATCGCCGCGTCGGTTGGCGCCGCCGTCGCCAACGTGCTGCACCGCCAGCGCCTGCAGGCCGCGCTGGAAGAGCAGCAGGCCCTGAACGAGGAACTGCAGGTGCAGCAGGAAGAACTGCGCACGGCGAACGAAGAGCTGGAAGAGCAGTCGCGCGCGCTGGAGGAATCGCAGTCGGCGCTGGAAAACCAGCAGGCCGAGCTGGAGCAGACGAACGAACAGCTGGCCGAGCAGGCCGCCAACCTCGACACCAAGAACAGCGCGCTGGTGCAGGCCCAGGAGCAGTTGCGCGAGCGGGCGCTGGAGCTGGAGCGCGCGAGCCGCTACAAGTCCGAGTTCCTCGCGAACATGTCGCACGAACTGCGCACGCCGCTGAACTCGTCGCTGATCCTGGCGAAACTGCTGGCCGACAATGCGGCGGGCAATTTGAACGACGAGCAGGTGCGCTTCGCCCAGACGATTTATTCGGCGGGCAATGATCTGCTGAACCTGATCAACGACATCCTCGACATCTCGAAGGTCGAGGCCGGCAAGCTGGAGCTCGTGCCGGAAGACTTGCCGCTGCGCCGCGTCATCGAGGGCCTGGCCCGCGTGTTCGAACCGCTGGCGCGCCAGAAGCACCTGGACTTCAGCCTGACGGTCGAGCCGGACGTGCCGATCAGCATCCACACGGACCGCCAGCGCCTGGAACAGATCCTCAAGAACCTGCTGTCGAACGCCGTCAAGTTCACCGACAAGGGCAAGGTGCATCTCACCGTGAGCGCCAACACGGATGGCTGGATCCAGTTCACCGTGCAGGATTCCGGCATCGGCATCGCGCCCGAGCAGCAGGATAAAATCTTCGACGCGTTCCACCAGGCCGACGGCTCCACCGCCCGCAAGTACGGCGGCACGGGCCTGGGCCTGTCCATCTCGCGCGACCTGACCGCCTTGCTGGGCGGCACCCTGACGCTCACGAGCGCGCCGGGCGAAGGCAGTTCATTCGTCCTGAGCCTGCCGCGCAACGGCACCGTCGCCGCGACGCCGCCCGTGCTC
>NZ_JBKYMO010000353.1:0-6098 GCF_047302915.1 Massilia sp. CT11-108
GCGGATCGTCACGCCGGCGCCAGCGCCTGCCCGCCCCGGTCCAGCTCACCTACGACCTCGTGCGCCAGCCGGCGCGCCTGACCTGGCGCACGGATGGCGACCGGTACGCACTCGACCTGGACGGCGCCCTCGGACGCCTGCACAGCGAAGGGGCGAGCGGCGACGCCGGCATCGCACCGCGGCGCGCGCTGGAGGAAACGGACGCGGGTCCGCTCGTGACGGAATTCGACGCCGACGGCCACCGCGTGCTGTTCCGCGCAACCGGCGCCGAAAGTCCGGACAACGTCGGTATCCAGGACCGCGCATCGTTGCTGATGCAGCTCGCCGGCATCGGCCTTGCGGAACCGGACCAGGTCCGCGACACGCTCGACGTCGTCGTGGCCGGCGCGCGCGACCTGCGCATCGCGCGGTTCAAGGTGCTGGGCCGGGAAGATGTCGCGACTGGCATCGGTACGCTCGCGGCCTGGCATCTCGCGGAACTGGCCGCTCCCGGCATGGCACGGCTGGACATCTGGCTCGCACCGGAGCGAAACTGGCTGCCCGTGCGCCTGCGCGTGGAAGATGCGGGCGGAAGCGCCACGCAAACGCTGTCGGCGCTGGACTCCGCCCCCGCGCTGCCGTAACGCGGCTCAGTCGCGCACGCGCCGCCAGCCGGCCTTGCGTGCGGCTTGCGCCGTGGCGGCCGGCAGATCGAACGGCGTGTTCTTGCCGTCCGCAGTCGTCGCGATCAGCTTCAGCGCGCCGTTCGGCAGCCGCACGATGATGAAGCCGACGGCCGCCGACGTATTCGACAGGGCGCGGCCCACGATGGGCTGGTTGCTGGAATCGACCAGCAACGGCTGCGCCGTGCAGACGTCGAGCTGGTACAGATTGCTCGTACCGCCGACCGAACAGGCGGACGACGACGTCGGCAGGTTGGCCACCACGTTGAGCGTGCCGGAAACGACTTTCGGGTCCAGGTTGACGCGCTCGCCGCTGTTCTGGTCCAGGTCCATGTACCAGCCCGCCTGGGTCCCCCAGTTGACGGTCGTGCCACTGATGGCGTATGTGTCGCCGCCGCCGGCCGCGCTCTTCGTCAGGCGCATCTGCGCCATCTTCGTGGCGGTGCGCCAGTCCACGGCGGAGATACCCGTGCCCGTATCCTTCAGGACGTAAACGCTCTGCGTGTCGGTATTCGCGATGTCGGTCAGGTCCAGCAGCCGCCCCGTCCCGTACACGACCATCGTGCGGACGGCCGTCGTCGTATTGCCCTGCGCATCCGTGCCGTTCGCCTGGCACTGCGTGATCTCCGGCCGCGAAGTCACGGGCTGCGCGCTGCCGGCATCGGCCATCCGAACCACCACCGGCGCGCCGCCCGCAGTGTAGTCGAAGCGGTACATCTTGCCCTGGTTGTCGCCCCCGTACACATATGTCACGAGCGGATCGGTCAGCGGGTTCGCGGTAATCGCCGTGATGCGCGTAAAGCCGGACGGCGTGGTCGTGTCGCCGCTGCCCGTACTGGCCTTGTTCAGCACCTGGCCCGTGGCGACGTCGACCACATACAGGTAGCCCGCGCCGCTGCCGCCGTTCACGCCGTCGGTGCCCGGCACGTTGTTGTAGCCCGACGTGAGAAACACGACCCAGTGTTCGGTCCCGCCGCTGTCCTTCCACGTGCCGAACTGCGGGTTCCCGAACGTCAGGCCGATGTCGGCGTCGTACGCCGTACCGCTGCACACGGCCGGATCGGCGCATAATTCCCACAAGGCATGCGGATGCGCGGGATCGGTGACATCCAGCGCGTAGTAGCCGCGGCCGCCCGCGTTCAGGCCGGCCACCAGCACGGCGCGCCACGTGCCGTCGATCTTGACGTCGGCCACCTCGGGTGCGCCGTCCGTCGTGAACTGGTGGTTGGTGCCGTAGGTCGTGCCGGCCTGCAGGTACAGTTTCTTCATCGTGATGCGCGGCGCGTAGGCCCACAGTTCGGAGCCAGCCGCCGCATCGAAAGCGTGCAGCATCCCATCGTTCGCGGCCACGAACACGGTCGGGGAGCGCGTCGCGTTGGCGGCCTTGTAATCGGCATAGCCCGCGATGGAATAGCCCTTGCGCGGATCGCGCAGGTAGGCCGGTTTCGAAGAAGCGATGTCGCCCAGCACGATCGGGATCGTCGTCGTCAGGCCGGGCGGGTTGTGGTCGGTGCGCGAGTACGCGCGCAGGACCGTCCCGTCCGCGTACTGCTGCTGCCCGCGCAGCCAGTCGACGATGTTGGCGCCGGCGTTGACGGTGGCGCGGTCGGTCGCCGACAGGCTGGCGCACTGGGCCAGCCCCGTGCACTTGTTGTCGAACCAGGTTTTCTCGGTCGCCGTCAGGTTCGCGTAGGTAAACGGCTTCAGGCCGCCGTTCACGGTGTCCTGCATCCAGATCGTGCGTATATCGCTGCTGTCTCCGACGAGGCGGCCGACCGTGTCCGACGACGTCCACGCGGCCGTCGTCGAGACCGCGCCGGTAATCGGATCAATCTTGCGGTCCGACAGTTCGCCGTACCAGCGCACGGTCGTGAACGTGGACGAAAAGATGTCGTTGTCCTGCTGCGAGATGTTCGGCGTGGACGTCGCGGCCGCCGACGCGGCGCCGATGCGCACCTGGATCGCCGACAGCGCCGAGGACAGGCCCTGGACGACCTGGGTCGGATCGGACGCGCTGAAATAGTGGCCGTGGCCATTGATGGCGGCATGCCACAGGTCGTCCACGCGCGACTGGTAGGCGGCCGAGCCGCTGGAGTCGCTCGTCTTCGGATCCGGCCAGACGTACGCGCCGTTGCCGTTCCACGGGCAGCCGGTCGCCGCGCCGGTAATCAGGTTGTAGAAATCGCCGCCCGGCACCGGCGCCGAATCGTACTTCGGCTCGTAGTTCATGACGCCGTCCACGCCCAGGCCGAGCGCATAGGTATTCATGTGCAGGCGGCTGTTTTCTCCCGCCTGCGCGGGTACGAGACCAGGTTTCGTCCAGTCTTCCAGCGCCGAGCGCAGCGACGACGAGGCCGTGTTCGAGCCGCCGTTGTACCAGTACAGCGCGACGTCGGCCAGCGTGTTGTAGCTCTGGGCGCTCGGATCGTAGCAGCCGGTGCCGCGCGTGCAGAAGCGCGCCGTGCTTTCGACGTTGTCGTTGTTGACGACCGTGGACGCGGCCCCGCCGTTCCAGTATCCGTCGGTCGTGATGAACGTGAAATTCTGCTGGCACGGGTACTGCACCACTTCCGATCCGGCCGCGGCCACGTAGGGACTCAGGTTGGCGTACATCTTGCCGATCGCGTGCAGCGCCGGGCGCAGCGGCGTCGACTGGCTGCCGTCCATCGCGTACAGGGTCGAGTACCACGTCGTGCGCGCGTCGCCCGTGAATTGCTGGGGCGCCGTCATCGTGCCCTCGGCCGCAGCGGCGGACAGCGCGACGATGCCGACGTTGTAGTTCGACGTCAGCGCCTGGAACGCGAGACCGACGGCGGTTTTCATCATCTGGTTGCGCGTCTTGTAGTAGGCATACCAGTTGGCGAAGTTCGTCATCTCCTCGTCGTACGTGCAGGTGTCGCCGGCGCAGTCGGTGCGGCCGGCCGCCTTCGGGTAGCTCGTCACGGTGGGCACGATGTCCGTGCGCACGAATACGGCGGCCCCGCTGCCCAGCGGTGTCGTCGTTACCGGCATCGTGTCGTACACGGCGGGCACGGGCGCCGACGCCGGCGTCAGCGCGAAGCTGATGTTGCCGCCGTTGTTGGTGAGCGCCCCCATCGTGATCGCGGCACCGCCCGCGCTGGCGCCCGTGTCGGCCACGCAGACCGTGGCGGCGCCCTTGCCCGCGCAGGCCGTCGTGACGGCGTTTCCGCCGGCGTAAGCCGTGATGGTGCCCTGCGTGCCGATCGCACCCGCGATGGCCGAAGCGACCGCAGTATTGCTCGCTCCTCTGCCGAACGTCATGTCGGATGCGATGATGGTCTTGCTGCCCAGCTTCGTGCCGCCGGCAAGCACGGTGCGGCTGCTGGAATTCTTGCTATTGCTGGCCGTGCCGGACACCGTGATGAGGGCCGTTGCCGGCTGCGCGGCCTGGACGATGGCCGCCGGCGCGTCCACCGTGATGGCCCAGCCGGAACGGCTGCTGTCCGTCAGGACCGAGCAGACGCCCATGGATTTGCCGCTCGTGCCGCTGGCGCAGTCGATCGGGATCACGGCCACGACGTTGTCGGTGCCGAGCGTGATGCCGTAGGTCGAGCAGGCCGGCACGCCGTAGCCCGACGCCGGCGTGCGCACGCAGGCGAGGTACTGGTTCGTCAGCCCGGTCTTCGCGATGATCGACGCGGCGAGCGCGGTCGCTACCGTCTGCTGCTTGCCGACCGTATTGGTGCCCGACGCGGCAGTCACCGCGTTGTTCGTGATGACGACGTTGCCCCCCGACTCGGCGACCGACACGCCATTGATCGTGATGGCACCGTTCGAGGCCGACGTGCCGATCGTGATCGTGCCATAAGCGGCGACGACGCCGCCGTTCGGATTCGAGAAACGCGGGTATTTGAAGTTGCCGACGTATTTCGCCTGGCAGTTGGTGAGCGCGGTGCTGTCGCACCAGCGCACCCTGGCAGGGAACGGATAACCGTTGGGTGCCGGTGCGCCCACTGCGGTCGTCACGCACGTCGTCAGCGCGGCGGTCGTGCAGTACTCGGCAACGTTGATCGTATAGTAGTAGGGGTTGGTCGTGTACGCCTTCGCGGTATAGCGCACATCGTTCGGATACGTGTACGTGGCCGAGTTGTAGACGCAATTGGCACTGTTCGAGTCGCACCAGCGCAGGTCGGGGAATCCGGTCGCGAGGTTCGTGCTGGCGGCGCTGTTCCCCAGCAGGTCGCGTCGGTTTACGCCGAAGCCGTCCGTCGTCACGGACGTCCAGTCGCTGGTTGCGCTGCGCGTCATCGATGTGTACGAGGTGCCGTCCGCGCGCACCGGCGGCGTGTAGCGCACCTTCGGGTCGTAGTACTGGCGGTTGAAGTCCGCGCTGTTGAATGGCGGGTGCCCGACCGTGCAGCCGCGGGTCCCGCCCGTCATCAGCGCGCGCGAGCGGCACGTCGTGCTGTCGTCGATATAGTCCGGCGTGAAGGCGCTCGCCATCGAGCCCGAGTTATCGTACAGCAGCATCAGGTTCGGCTTGACGTTACCGGTGCCGTCGACGTTGAGGAGCGGAAGCTGGGCAATGCTGGTCACGGCCGCGCCGGCGGTGCCGGCCAGCGTCAGGGCAACGAAGCCCAGGATGACGAGGAGTTTATTCATGATGGTAGGTCAGGCGCCGATCAGGACGATCATCTGGTTGGTCACGTTGGCTCCGCGGCCGCCGGTGATGCGTGCCGTGATCACGTAATGCAGCTGGGGCGTACCCGCATACGACGGCGCGTCGGAGGCCAGGCTGTCGCCCATCGCCACCGTGCTGCCCGCCGTCGCCGTATTGGCGGCCGTCTGCATGCAGCGGTTCGTGCCGCTGTACGCGCCGGCCGACGCGCACAGGCGGTGGATCACGTATTCGATGCTCGTGCCGTCGTCGCCGGTGATGGTGCGGCTGCCGTTCCAGAATGCGGCGTCGCGCGCCTGGCTGGCGGCGTCCCACGTGGCCACGTAGCCGCTGGCCGCGTCGTCCTGGTTCAGCGCCGCCTTGTTGGTCTGCGCGGTCTGGCTCAGCCAGGCAAACGCCGTGTGCAAGCCCAGGTCGGCTTCGCGGCTCAGGGTGGTGTCGTAGGCGAGATTGCCGGTCGTGAGCGCGGTGGAGTTGACGGAGCGGAGCAGGTACACGCTCCCCAGCAGCATCACGGCGAGGATGATCAGCACGACAGGCAGCGCCATGCCGTGGGCCCGCAGGTTCGGCCGCGTTCTCATGGATTCGGCCTCCATCCCGCATTGCGCAGCGTGGCCACGGTCTCGAACACGCGGTAGCGGTAGCAGCGCCAGTCGAGCGGATCGCCGGTCACGGCGACGTTCACCGTAATGGGCACGCCGGCCACGCCGGCAGGCGCGGCGCTCGAGAATACGACCGGTTGCGCCGTCGTGGTCGTGCAGGCCGCGCCGGCGGCAGGGTGCTCGACGGCCTTGCTG
>NZ_JBKYMO010000354.1:0-6057 GCF_047302915.1 Massilia sp. CT11-108
TCGCCCAGGTTGGCGCTGGGGGACGTGATCGGCGCCGCGGCGGCGCAGCGTATCGCGCCCGAGCTGGCGGCCGACCTGGGTCCGCGTCCGTACTACGTCGGCACGATCACGACGGCCAACGGCCACCACTTCGACGTGCTGGCCCACAAATGGGATGGCGTGACCATCGCCGAATTCGAAGCCGTCGACCGCGCGGAAGCGGCGGATTTCCGCCACTTGTACCCGCTGATCGGCGACTTCCTGCTGAAGGTGAACGACGCGACCGGCATCGAAGCGCTGGCGAGCCTGGCGTGCCAGCACATCCGCTCCGTGACGGGTTTCGGGCGTGTGCTCGTCTACCGGTTCGACGCGGACGGCCACGGCCACGTGATGGCGGAAGCGCGCGACGAACGCTGTCACTCGTACATGGGGCAGCACTTTCCCGCGTCCGACATCCCGGCGCAGGCGCGCGAGCTGTACAGGCTGTCGCGCATCCGCCTGATCCAGGACGCGACCTACGTGCCCGCCCCGCTCGTGCCGGCGCTGAACCCCGTCACGGGCCGGCCGAACGATTTGTCGTTCGCGGCGCTGCGCAGCGTGTCGCCCGTGCACCTGCAATACATGCGCAACATGAACACGCTGGCGTCGATGTCCGTGTCGCTGATGGTCAAGGGCAAGCTGTGGGGCCTGGTCTCGTGCCATAACGAAGAACCGACCCCGGTCACCTTCGAAAAGCGCACGGCGTGCGAGCAGCTGGGCCAGATCCTCGCGCTGTGCATCGAATCGCGCGAGGACGCGGCCGACCTGCAGTTCCGCCTCGACGTGCGGCGCACGATGGTGTCGATGCTGGCCGGCCTCACGCAGGGCAGCGACTTCGTCGAGAACCTGGCCAATGTGTTCCCGGACCTGCTGCGCTTCGCGCGCGCGTCGGGCGCGGCGATCATGGTCGACGACCGCGTCCTCACGTACGGCGACACGCCGGAGGAAGACGACATCCGCGCCCTCGTCGACTGGCTCACGCTGCACGACCACGGCGACGTGTTCCACAGCGATAAACTGTCCGCGCAGTATCCGCCGGCGGCGCGCATCGCGCGCAACGCCAGCGGCCTGCTCGCGATGCCGATCTCGCGCATCCACAAGCACTACCTGCTGTGGTTCCGTCCCGAGTGGGTGCACACGATCGAGTGGGCGGGCAATCCGCACGGGAAAGTGCCCACGCCGGGCGCCGGGTCCGGCGCCACGCCCACGCAGCTGTCGCCGCGCACGAGCTTCGAAGCGTGGCGCGAGACGATCCTCGGCACGAGCCAGCCGTGGCACCAGGGCGAGATCGAGATGGCGCTGGAATTCCGCACCGCCCTCCTCGGCATCGCGCTCGAACGCGCGGAGCAGATGGCCGAATTGGCCGAGGAACTGGGCCGCGCGAACAAGGAACTGGAAGCGTTCTCGTACTCCGTGTCGCACGACCTGCGCGCGCCGCTGCGCCACATCGTCGGCTTTGCCGACCTGCTGCTCGAATCGGCCGGCGACGAGGACGCCCAGCAGCGCCAGCGCTTCCTCAAGAACATCAAGGAAGCCGCGCGCCTGGCCGGCAAGCTCGTCGACGACCTGCTGTCCTTCTCGCAGATGGGCCGCGCCTCGCTGCGCCCGACGACGGTCGACATGCACGACCTCGTCGCCTCCTGCCGCGACAAGCTGGCGCTGGAAACGCGCGGCCGCAACATCGAGTGGAACATCGGCACGCTGCCGGAAGCCTGGGCCGACCCGACGTTCCTGCACCTGGCCCTGTTCAACCTGCTGGCCAATGCCGTCAAGTTCACGGGCCAGCGCGATCCGGCCGTGATCCGCATCTCCGCCGAAGACCATCCGCACGAGACGGTCTTCCACGTGGCGGACAACGGCGCCGGCTTCAACATGGAATACGTGCACAAGCTGTTCGGCGTATTCCAGCGCCTGCACCGGATGGAAGATTTCCAGGGGACGGGCATCGGCCTGGCGAACGTGCGCCGCATCGTCGAGCGCCACAACGGCCGCGTCTGGGCCGACTCCGTGCAGGGCGAAGGCGCGACGTTCTCGTTCGCGCTGCCCAAGCCAGACTCATCTCATTGAAAGTTTACGAAGACATCCATGCTCAAACCCATCCTGCTGGTCGAAGACAACCCGAACGATCTCGAACTCACGCTGATCGCGCTGTCCAAGAGCCAGCTCGCCAACCAGGTCATCATCGTGCGCGACGGCGCCGAAGCGCTGGACTACCTGCACCGCCGCGGCGAATACGCGTCGCGCGCGGCCGGCAATCCAGCCGTCGTCCTGCTCGACCTGAAGTTGCCGAAAGTGGATGGATTGGAAGTCCTGCGCGAAGTCCGCAGCACGGACGGGCTCAAGCCCCTGCCGGTGGTGATGCTGACGTCGTCGAAGGAAGAGCAGGACCTCGTGCGCAGCTACGAGCTGGGCGTGAATGCCTACGTCGTCAAGCCGGTGGATTTCACGGAATTCGTGCGCGCGATCGCGGACCTGGGCATTTTCTGGGCCGTGCTGAACGAACCGCCGCCGGGGTCGCAGCGCTACATCAAGCCCAACAAGTAACGATCCGTGCCAACGCGAATGTTCGCGTCACGCATCGTTACGCGTGGGCACAGGGGTGCCCGCCCTACGGCGTAGCAAATGCCGGATGCGCGCGCTGAGCGCGTCCGGGTGGTAAGGCTTCTGCAACAGGTTGACGGACGCCTCCAGCTTCCCTTCGTGCGCCAGCACGCCCTCCGCATAGCCCGACGTGTATAGAATCTGCGCCTGCGGCAGGCGCGCACGCACCACCTCGCCCAGTTGCAGGCTGCTCACCGGGCCCGGCATGATCACGTCCGTGAACACGAGGTCGATATGCTGGCCGCGCTCGACGATCTCCACGGCCTTCGCCGCATCCGGCGCCTCCAGCACCTTGTAGCCGAGCGCGGACAGGATGCCGCAGGTCGTGCTGCGCACGTCTTCCTCGTCCTCGACGACGAGGATCGTCTCGATGCCACCCAAAAGCGGCGCCGTCGGCGCCTGTTCCGCGTGCTGCGGCTCGGCCTCGCTGCGCGGCAGGTAGATGCGTACGCTGGTGCCCTTGCCCGGCTCGCTCCTCAGCACGATCTCGCCGCCGGACTGCTTGACGAACCCGTACGCCATCGACAGGCCCAGGCCCGTTCCCTGTCCCGTCGGCTTGGTCGTGAAGAACGGCTCGAACGCGCGCTCCAGCACTTCGGGTGCCATGCCCTTGCCCGTGTCCGCCACTTCGATCAGCACATAATGGCCGCGCGGCACTTCGGTCGGCAACACGCCGTCGGGCCCGGCATTGGCCGCGCGGATCGTCAGCGTGCCGCCGCCCGCCATCGCATCGCGCGCATTGATCGCAAGGTTCAGCAGCACGTTGTTGAGCTGGTTCGGATCGACGAGCGTGCTGCCCAGGCTTGCCGAAATGTCGGTCACGACGCGCGCGCGTGGACCGAGCACGCGGCGCATCATGTCGTCCATCTCGCGCAGCAAATGGCCAGGATTGATCACGACGGCCTGCAGCGGCTGGCGGCGGGCAAAGGCGAGCAGGTGCGACGACAGCCTGGCCCCGCGCTCCACGCCGGCCAGCGCCATGTCGACGCGCGCCTTGCCGGCATCGTTCAGGTTGCCCACCAGCTTCAGCAGCTGCAAATTGCCGCCGATGATCTGCAGCACATTGTTGAAATCGTGCGCGACGCCGCCCGTCAGCTGGCCGATCGCCTCCATCTTCTGCGCCTGGTACAGCGCCGACTGGCTAGCGGCCAGCTGCTCCTGGCTGAGACGCAGCGACACGAACGCCGCATCGCGCTGGCGCCGCGCGATGCACGCATCGCTGTGGTAGCGCACGCGCGCGACGAGTTCGCGCGGATCGGGCCACTTGACGAGGTAGTCGTTGGCGCCGAGCGCGAACGCTTTCGCCTTGATCTCGGGATCTTCTTCGGACGACAGCAGGATGACGGGAATGTGCTCGGTGTCCTTGTCCGCGCGCAGGCGGCGCGTGACTTCGAAGCCGTCGATCTCAGGCATGCGCAGGTCGACGAGCACGACCGTCGCGCCGATTTCCTTGGCCAATTCGACCGCCATGCCGGGGTCGCGGGCATAGCGCAGCGCATACGAGGCGCATCCCTTCATGCCGTGGGAGATGATGTCCTCGGCAAAGGGTTCGTCGTCGATCAGGAGAACCGAGCAGGCGTTGGAGTCTTCTTGGTTCATTGCAACTGCGGAAGTAGCGGCATTAAAAAAGGAACCAGAATTGCAAAAAAGTAATGTCCGATTTTAACACCAAGCACGACAGGGGAGAGTTCCGATTCAATCGTGCGACATAATCGATGTCATCCTGATAACGGAAGACTTTGCTCAGCGGCTCTTCTTGGTATTCGACGTGAACGTCCGCGCATAAAACTCCGGCGGCTTCTTCATCACCCACTCGATGAACGCCCGGATATCGCCGTCCTCCTTGAGCACATCCCAAGTGTGATAGGTACGCAGCAATTCGCGCTCGGAAAACGTCGCATGGATCTTGCGATGACAAATCTTGTGGATGGGGAACTGCTCCCTGCCCTTCAGCGACTTCGGGATCAGGTGATGCCGGTCGATGTTGACCGTACCGAGCGGCCGGCCGCACAGCGGACACGGGCTGTCCGCCGCAGCGGGGTGGGCAGGAAAATCGAAGTCGGGAATGCGGGAACGGCGCGCCATGTTTCGTATATCGGGGCGGCCGTGCCCGTTTAAAGCATGATCAGCCGCGCACGCGCGCCGCGATGGCGTCGCCCACCTCGACCGTCGTCGCCGTGCCGCCCAGGTCGCCCGTGCGCGGTCCTGCGCGCAGCACGTCCTCGATCGCGGCCACGATCGCATCGTGCGCCTCGCCGCAGCGCGGATCCGGATCGGGGCCGGCGGCGAGGAACGACAGCATCATCGCGCCCGACCAGATCATCGCGATGGGGTTGGCGATGCCCTTGCCGGCGATGTCCGGCGCGGAGCCGTGCACGGGTTCGAACAGCGACGGGAACGTGCGGTCCGGGTTCAGGTTGCCGGACGGCGCCAGGCCGATCGTGCCCGTGCACGCGGGGCCGAGGTCGGACAGGATGTCCCCGAACAGATTCGACGCCACGACGACGTCGAACCGGTCGGGCTGCAACACGAAGCGGGCCGTCAGGATGTCGATGTGCTGCTTGTCGACGGTGACGTCCGGGTACTCGGCGTGGATGGCGTCCGCGCGGCCGTCCCACCACGGCATGCTGATGGCGATGCCGTTCGACTTGGTCGCCACCGTCACATGCTTGCGCTGGCGCGCGTTCGCGAGCTCGAACGCATACTGCAGCACGCGGTCGGTGCCGTAACGCGTGAACACGGATTCCTGGATCACCATCTCGCGCTCGGTGTCCGGGAACATCACGCCGCCCAGGTTCGTGTACTCGCCTTCCGTGTTTTCGCGCACGACGAAAAAGTCGATGTCGCCCGGCTTGCGGCCGGCCAGCGGGCACGGCACGCCTTCGAACAGGCGTACCGGGCGCAGGTTGATGTACTGGTCGAATTCGCGGCGGAACTTGAGCAGCGAGCCCCACAGCGAGATATGGTCGGGCACCAGCGCGGGCCAGCCGACGGCGCCGAAATAGATGGCGTCCATGCCGGACAATTGCGCTTTCCAGTCCGGCGGCATCATCTCGCCGTGCTGGATGTACCAGTCGCAGCTGGCCCACGGAAAATGCGTGAACTCGAGCTGCAGGCCGAAGCGCTCGGCCGCGGCCGCCAATACCTTCAGGCCTTCCGGCAGGACTTCCTTGCCGATGCCGTCGCCCGCGATGGCGGCGATCTTGAAACGTCGTGTCATCTGTTTTCTTTCTTGAATGGTGAAGCTCACACGGCCGGTGCCGCGACGACCAGGCGCGAGAAACTGGCCACGCTGGCCGCGAACGAGAACGCGGCGGCGATGCCGAGCGCGAACCATGGTCCGCGTACGTGAGAGATGGTAAGGCAGAACGCGACGAGCGCGGCGCCCGTCGCCTGGCCCGTCAGGCGCGCGGTGGCGACCATGCCGCTGGCGCTGCC
>NZ_JBKYMO010000355.1:0-6020 GCF_047302915.1 Massilia sp. CT11-108
CCAGACCATCCTCGGCCTGCCGCTGCCGGCCCAGCAGGAAGTGCAGGACCTGTTCGGCCTCCTCGCGCTCGGTCCGGCGCGGCGCCTGCTGACGGGCATCCCGGACGGCTGGGCCGCCGCGAACGAGGCGGACGTCGCCGCGTTCCTGCAGGACTGGCGCGTGCACCGCCTGTCGCTGCTGCGCACGGCGTACGCGGCGCTGCACGACCTCGTGCTGGGCGCCTGGTACAGCGAGCCGGCGCACTGGGACGCCATCGGCTATCCCGGCCCGCTGAAGGAACTGGCATGAGCAGCCAGAACGTGATTCCCGATCCGATCGTGGCCGGCCTCGCGCGCGGCTGGAAGGTCATCGACGGCGCGCGCGAAGACAAGGACCGCGATCTCAGCGCCGACGTCGTCATCGTCGGCAGCGGCGCGGGCGGCGGCGTGACGGCGGAGATCCTCGCGCTGTCCGGCCTGTCCGTGATCGTCGTGGAGGAGGGCGCACTGAAGTCCTCGCGCGACTTCAGGATGCGCGAGGCGGACGCCTACCCGGCGCTGTACCAGGAATCGGCCGCCCGCAAGACGCGCGACAAGGGCATCAACATCCTGCAGGGCCGCACGGTGGGCGGGTCGACGACGGTGAACTGGACGTCGAGCTTCCGCACGCCGCCCACGACGCTCGCGTTCTGGCAGCAGCGCTTCGGCCTGTCGACGTATGGCGAGGCCGAGCTGGCGCCGTGGTTCGCGCTGATGGAAGCGCGGCTGCACGTGGCCGACTGGCCCGGCGCGCCGAACGAGAACAACGACCTGCTGCGGCGCGGCGCGGAACAGCTCGGCATCCCGACGGGCCTCATCCGCCGCAACGTCAACGGCTGCTGGAACCTCGGCTATTGCGGCATGGGCTGTCCGACGAACGCGAAGCAGTCGATGCTCGTGACGACGATCCCGTCCGCGCTGGACCACGGCGCAACCCTCGTCACGCGCGCCCGCGAGCACGTAGTGGCGGGCGGCGCCATCAACACGCCGGCGCTGCTGCTCCGGTCGAAGGCGCCCGACCCCAGCGGGAAGCTGGGCAAGCGCACGTTCCTGCATCCGACGCTCGTGTCGGCGGCGCTGTTCCCGCAGCGCGTCGACGGCTACGCGGGCGCGCCGCAGACGGTCTATTCGGACCACTTCCTGCACACGCAGGCGATCGACGGCCCGCTCGGCTTCAAGCTGGAAGCGCCGCCGCTGCACCCCGTGCTGCTGGCGACGACGATGCAGGGCTTCGGCCGCGAGCACGCGGAGATGATGCGCCACTTCCCGCACCTGCAGGGGATGCTGGCGCTGCTGCGCGACGGTTTTCATGCCGAGTCGCAGGGCGGCACCGTGGGCCTGAACGGGGACGGCTCGCCTGTCCTCGACTACCCGCTGAACGATCCGCTGTGGGACGGCGCCCGGCGCGCCCTGCTGACGATGGCCGAGATCCAGTTCGCGGCCGGTGCCAGCGGCGTGCAGGTCGCGCACGAACGGGCGCCGCGCTACGCCAGCTGGGCCGAGGCGAAGGCAGGCATCGCCGCGCTGCCGTTCGAGCGCCACCTCACGCGTGTCGTGTCGGCGCACGTGATGGGCGGCTGCGCGATGGCGGACGGAGACCAACATCGCGGGGTGACGGGGCCGGATGGCCGTTACCGCGGCCTGGCCAACGTGTCCGTGCACGACGGCTCGCTGTTCCCGACGTCGATCGGCGCCAATCCGCAGCTGTCGATCTACGGCATCACGGCACGCCTCGCCAGCGACCTGGCGCACTCCCTCACGGGCCGGCCGGCCGCGCGGCCGCAGGCGTAAGACATGCCGGCCAGCGCCCGCACCCTGCTGCGCCTCGTCCTGCTCGTGCAGCTGGCCGCGGCGCTGCTGATCGCGTGGGCGCTGCAGCACCGGGGCGTGCCGGTGTGGGGCGCGCTGCTGGCGGGCGGCGGCGCCGTCGTGCTGGTGCGTCTCCTGATCAACATGAACAATTTTGTCATGGCGGCGCGCGCGGCGAGCCACACGCCGCCCGAGTTCCGTCTCGGACCCGCGGCACGCCTGCGCATGCTGGCCGAGGAATTCCGGGCCAGCATGCTGGTCACGTCCTGGCACGTGCCGCGCGGCTGCGCGCGCATGTCCCTCCATCGAGAGAGTGGCCGCGTGCCGGTGCTGCTCGTGCACGGCTACGGCTGCAACAGCGGCTTCTGGGCGCACCTGGAACCGTTGCTGGACCGCGAGCGCATCAGCCACGCCACCATCGACCTGGAGCCGGTCGCGGGACGCATCGACGATTACGCGCCGCTGATCGAGGCGCGCGTGCGGGAGTTGTGCGCCGCAACGGGCGCCGCGCGCATCGCCATCGTCGCCCACAGCATGGGCGGGCTGGCCGCGCGGGCGTGGATGCGCTCGTACGGGAGTGCCAACGTGGCGAAGTTGATCACGCTCGGCACGCCGCACCACGGCACGGTGCTGGCGAACCTCGGCCTGGGCGAGAACGCCGCGCAGATGCGCCGCGACAGCGCGTGGCTGCGCGACCTCGCAGCGGGCGAGACCCCGGACGTCCGTGCACGCATCGTCTCCATCTATACCCACCACGACAACATCATCGCGCCGCAGGATTCGAGCATCCTGCCGGGCGCGCGCAACGTCGCATTCGGCGGCGTGGGGCACGTGGCGCTGGGCAGCAACCCCGGCGTGCTGGCCGAGGTGTTGCGCGTTCTGACAGAACTGCAGCCGGCCATGGCCTGAGGGTCCGGTCGATGATATCCTTGCACGTGAGTCCACCCATACTTGTTTCCATGCAACAGAAAGCCCCGCGCCGAACCCGCGAACGCATCCTCGAGCTGTCGCTGCGGCTGTTCAACGAATTCGGCGAACCGAACATCACCACGACCGTGATCGCCGACGAGATGAACATCTCGCCGGGGAACCTGTACTACCACTTCCGCAACAAGGACGACATCGTGAATTCGATCTTCGTCCAGTTCGAGGCGGAGATCGAGCGCATGCTGACCGTCCCGGCCGGCCGCCGCTCGAACATGGAAGACGTGTGGCTGTACCTGCACCTCATGTTCGAGTTGATCTGGAAGTACCGGTTCTTCTACCGCGACCTGAACGACCTCCTGTCGCGCAACCGCAAGCTGGAACTGCACTTCAAGGCGATCCTCGCCCACAAGATCAAGGTCGCGCGCCAGCTGTGCGAAGACCTGCGCAGCGAAGGCTCGCTCGAAGCGGGCGACGCGCAGATCGGCGCCATGGCCACGAACATGGTCGTCGTCGCCACGTACTGGCTGTCGTACGAATACGTGCGCAATCCGCGCAAGTACAGCGAGCAGCAGGCCATCGCGGATGCGCTCGCGCGCGGCTGCTACCAGGTGCTGTCGATGCTGGGGCCTTACCTGCGCGGCGACACGCTCGCGCTGTTCCAGCGCCTGTCCGACGACTTCCTCGCCAAACTGCCACCGGAAGCGCCATGAAATCCATCGCCGTCTACTGCGGCGCCTCGCTGGGCGCCGATCCTGTCTATGCCGACGCCGCCCGCGGCCTGGCGCGCGCCCTCGTCGAGCACAACATCGGCCTCGTCTACGGCGGCGGCAAGGTGGGCCTGATGGGCGTGATCGCCGACGAAGTACTGCGCCTCGGCGGCGACGCGACGGGCGTGATCCCGAAGCACCTCGTCGAGCGCGAAGTGGGCCACGCCGGCCTCACGCGGCTGTTCGTCGTGAAGGACATGCACGAACGGAAGGCGATGATGTCCGACCTGGCCGAAGGCTTCATCGCCATGCCGGGCGGGATGGGCACGCTGGAAGAACTGTTCGAGATGGTCACGTGGGCCCAGCTGGGCATCCACGCCAAGCCCATCGGCCTCCTCAACGTGGACGGCTTCTACGACGGCCTCGCGTCCTTCATCGACCACCTCGTCGGCACCGGCTTCGTGCGGCCCGCGCACGCGGAGTTGCTGGTGCGCGACGCCGACCCCGACACGCTGATCCGTCGCCTGCGTCAAGCCTGATCCAATCGCTCGATGTTTGCGGAAACATTGAGCGCTTCCTGATCGTTACACGAGCGAATCCTGGTGTCTCCCCGTGCCTTGAAATGATATCGATCGCGTATCCCTAACATCATTGTTGTGCGCTATCATAATTCGGTAGCACAAGGCGATTCGGCATGTGCACGATGAACGCGATACGCGTCGATCCCCATCCACCACTAAAACGGGGCCGCCGCACGCCGGATCGATTTCGATATCGAGAAGGAGACACCATGATCAACAAGCGTCGCAACCGCCTGCTCAAGCTGCTCGACGAGCGCAAGGCGGCCACCGTGCACGAGCTGGTCGAATCGCTGGACGCGTCGCCGTCCACGATCCGCCGCGACATCAGCTGGCTCGCCGCCCGCAACCTCATCCACCGCACGCGCGGCGGGGCCGAGACGACCCCGCGGAAGAAGCGCCTCGGCGGCCTCGCCAACGACACCTTCGCCGACAACCTGCGCGCCAACGCCGCGCGCAAGTACGCCATCGCCCGCCACGCCGCCGCGCTGTGCGAGGATGGCGAAACGATCATCATCAACGGCGGCACGACGACGTTCATGATGGCCGACTTCCTGGCCGACCGCAGCCTCAAGATCATGACCAACTCGTTCCTGATGGCCGACCGGCTGCTTGCGACGAGCCAGAACGAAGTGCTGATCCCGGGCGGGACCGTCTACCGCGACGAGAACGTGATCCTGTCCCCGTTCGACAACGATGCGACGGGCGACCAGTACGCGTCGAAGATGTTCATGAGCGTGTCCGGGCTGTCGATGCTGGGCCTCGTCGAGACCGACCCGCTGCTGATCCGCGCCGAACGGCGCCTGATCGGCCAGGCCGAAAAGCTCGTCGTGCTGGTGGACAGCTCCAAGTTCGCGCGCCGCGCGGGCCTGATCCTGTGCAACCTGAAGCAGGTGCACACGGTGATCACGGACAGCGGCGTCGCCGACCTGTCCGTGCAATGGCTGGAGCAGGCGGGCGTGAAGGTGATCGTTGTCGAGCCGGAGACGCCGCCGGCGCAGGATTGCATTGCGTTGGATGGGGCGCAGTTAGGGCTGCACGGGACCATGTGCGCGATGCTGGCCTAGGGCAGCGGCTTCAACCCTTCCGCCCGCACGACCCAGGTCCCATCGTGTGGAAACCCGGGCGCCGCCCCGGCCGGCGCGCCATCCCAGCCGCCCGCCATCATCGCGACGGCGGCCAGCAGCGCGCCGTTGCCGGGCAGGTAGACGGGCAAGTCCGTGTTCGGATTGTGCCCGGCCGCCGTGTAGCCGTTGTTCGGCACGCCCGTCTTCATCAGGACGTCGACGGCCGTCTCCGGACGGCCCAGGCGCGCCGCCGTCATCGCGATCATCGGATAGTCCCAGCCCCAGATCTTCGCCTTCCAGTCCCATTGGGCGAGCACGGCGTCCAGGGTGCGGTCCATGACGGCGCGGTCGACGCCCGCGCCCGGCAGCTGGCCCAGCGCCATCAGGAACGACGGGTGGTCCTGGCGGCTGGCGACGTCGTCCCACGTGTCCGGGATCGATTCGAGCGCGACGTATTTGCCGTCCTTGACCGGGAGGGCGGACAGGTGCCGGCGCTTCTCGTCCCAGTCGCTGCTGCGCGGCAGGCCGAGGCGCGTGCGCCAGGCCTGCGCGATCTCCAGCGCCGTCGACCAGTACGACAGTTCGTACGCCGGATTCATGCTGGCGGCCGGATCGTGGATCTCCTGCGCGATCCACAGCGGCGGGCCCAGGACCCAGCGCTTGTTCCCGTCGTCCCACGCGAGCATCGACGCCATCGCATCGGCCGTCGCGAACACGAGGTCGCGGTAACGCTGGAGTGTCGCGGGCGAGGGATCGTCGCGGTACAGCAGTTCGGCGAGGTGGATCGGATGCGGCTGGTTCCACACGATCAGCGGATTGCCGCCAGGGCTTTCGCGCCCCTGCGGACTCGTCATCTTGGGCCAGCGCGCACCCTGCAGCCCGCGCGAGGCCGCGACGGCGCGCGCGGGCTGCAG
>NZ_JBKYMO010000356.1:0-6013 GCF_047302915.1 Massilia sp. CT11-108
GGGCGCGCTGCGCGTCGCCGTTCGACCTCGGCTTCGCCCTCGGCCCGCGCCTGAACGCCGCCGGCCGCCTGGAAGACATGGCGCTCGGGATCGAATGCCTGATCACGGACGACGAGGGCCGCGCCTGGGCCATCGCGCAGGAACTCAACGACATCAACTTGAAACGGCGCGAGATCGAGGCCGACATGCAGGGTACGGCCCTGCTGCACCTGGACGATTTCGAGCCGGCGGACGCCAGCACCATCGCCGTGTTCGACGACGGCTGGCACCAGGGCGTGATCGGCATCGTCGCCTCGCGCCTGAAAGAGAAATTCTACCGGCCGACGATCACGTTCGCGCCCGCGGGCGACGGCTGGATCAAGGGTTCCGGCCGCTCGATCCCGGGCTTCCACCTGCGCGACGCGCTCGACCTCGTGTCGAAGAAGGTGCCGGGGCTGATCGACAAGTTCGGCGGGCACGCGATGGCAGCCGGCCTGTCGATCCGCGGCGACCATTTCGACACGTTCGCGCAGGCGTTCGAAGCCGTCGGCCGCGCGTGGCTGACGGAGGCGCAGCTGGAGCGCGTCGTCGAGACGGACGGCCCGCTGGAAGACGATTTCTACAGCACGCAATTCATCGAACTGCTGGACAGCCAGGTGTGGGGCCAGGGGTTCGCGCCGCCCGTGTTCTGCGACGAATTCCGTGTCGTCAGCCAGCGCATCCTGAAGGACAAGCATCTCAAGCTGCTGCTGGAGCGGAATGGGCGGCGCTACGATGCCATCTGGTTCGGGCATACGGATGCGCTGGGCGACAAGGCGCGGGTGGCGTTCCGGCTCGATGCCAATGAGTACAACGGCGTGACCAAGGTTCAACTGCTCGTCGAGCACGCGGAACCTGTATAACCCGTCGTCCCCGCGAAAGCGGGGACCCATACTGAGCAACCGACTTCGGAACCTCAGCATGGATTCCCGCCTGCGCGGGAATGACGGTGTTACGTTACGGACCTAGCGGGTAAAAATCGGCGCCTGCGTCACCGCGCCCATCCCCTCGCCCAGGTAAAAGCTGGGATGCGGCGGCTGGTTATACCCCGCATTCTGCCCCGCCACCTGCGCCCGGTACTGCGGATCGTGCATCAAGGTCGGAATGCGCGCCGTCGTCGGCGCCGTCGTCGTGAACACGAGCAGGGCCGAGTTGTCGGCCGTGCGCCACACGACTTCCTCGCGCCAGTCGCCGAGGATGTCGGCCGACAGCACCGGCGTCGCCTTGGTCCCATTGTTCGACGCCGCCCCGTACGGTGCACCGTCGAGCAGGCGCACGACGCTCCCCGTCGCCGGCTGCCATTTGTTGATCACGGTGCCGTCGAGCAGTTCGCGGCCCAGGTCGCCATCCCACCAGCTGGCGAAATTCATGTTCCCCGGACGCGCCGTGGAAATCTGGTGCCCGTTCGCCGCCATCAGCCCGCCGCGCGACGCCCAGCATTCCTCGCCCAGGTAGTTCGGATCGATGTCCGCGCACACGCCGCGGCCGACGTCGGCGCCGCTGCCGCTGACGCCCCACAGGATCCGGCCCGTCGCCGCGTCGTGCATCTCGGAGCCGGTGGCGCCGTAGCAGGACGGGGTTTCGTGCACCATGTACGCCTGCAGGCCGGCGCGGGTCGGGTCCAGCTTGCCGACGTGCAGCGCGTCGCCGTGGCACAGGCCGGTGCTGTACAGCATGTGTCCATCGCTGCCGATCGCGGCCGCGCCGTAGACGATGTCGTCGCGGCCGTCGCCGTCGACGTCCGCCACGGCGAACCAGTGCGAGCCCTGGCCGCGCACGGCGCTGCCTTCCTTGTCCGTATCGAACACCCAGCGGCTGGACAGCACGCCGTCGCGGTAATCCCACGCCGCGACCACGGCGCGCGTGTAATAGCCGCGCGAGAAGATGGCGCTGGGCCGACGGCCGTCCAGGTAGGCGACGCCGCCCAGGAAACGGTCGACGCGGTTGCCGTAGTTGTCGCCCCACGCCGCCACCGAGCCGCGCGCCGGCAGATAATCCGTGGTCGCCAGCGCCTTGCCCGTGCGGCCATCGAATACCGTCAAATACTCCGGGCCGGACAGGATGTAGCCGTTGGCATTGCGGTAGTCGGCATTGGCGTCGCCGATCACCTTGCCCTGCCCGTCCACGGTGCCGTCGGCCGTCTTCAGCATCACCTCGGCCTTGCCATTGCCGTCGAAGTCGTACGCGACCACCGTCGTGTAATGGGCGCCCGCGCGGATATTGCGGCCCAGGTCGATGCGCCACAGCCGCGTGCCGTCGAGTTTATAGGCGTCGACATACGTGTTGCCGGTATAGCCCGACTGCGAATTGTCCTTGGCATTGGTCGGCTGCCATTTGACGATCAGCTCGTACTGGCCGTCGCCGTCCAGGTCGGCCGGCGTGCCGTCGTTGATGTCGTAGGTGTAGGCCTCACCCTTCGGCGTGACGCCGCCCGTCGGCCGCTGCACGGGAATGCGCAGGACGGGCTGGCTCCACGTGGCGCCGGCCGCTTCGTCCTTCTTTTCGTGCCCGTCGACGATCGCCCGCACGGTGTAGCGGGCCACCGGCGTGCCGTTGGTGTCCGTAAAATTGCTCGCCGTAAGTGGCGCGCCGTTCAGGCGGACGCCGTCGCGGTAGAGGTTGAAGCGGGTGCCGGGGTCGTCGACGCCCAGCACGCGCCAGCTGACGAAGACGCCGCCGCCGGTGGCGACGGCGACGACGCCGCGGTCGAGTTTTTCAACCTGCTTGCCCTGCGCGGCAAACGCGGATTGCGCGAGGGCGAGCGCCAGCAGCCCTAGCGGTGCAACGGTTCGGATCGGTATCATGTCGCCAGCCTGCTCGTCGTTGTTGTTGGGCGTTCGAGTATCTGGATTGGCCCGGGGAGTGTCAATTCGGTCCAGGCAAGCAGTCACAATGTTGAGCGGGGCGACTACTCTTTCTTGCCGCACTGACAGGGCGGCGCCTCGCCCCGGTCGAACACGATCTTCCACCGCCCCGGCGCTTCCAGCCGCCAGATCGAGTTGTAGCGTCCGACCACCCTGCCGCTGGGATCGTAGACAGGCCCGCCGCTATAGGCCAGGGTGCCGGAATCCACGACTTCCACCTGCTCCGGCTCCCACGAGAATGGCGCGCGTTCGCCGTCGTAATACTTGCGCCACGCATTGGCGACGGCCTCGCGCCCGCGCAGCGGGGTCGGGCCGGCAAAGAAGATGGCCTCTTCGGCCAGGAAGGATGTGAACGCGGCGTGGTCGCGCGCCTTCATCGTCGCGGCGAAGGCACGTTCGGTGTCCGCCACCTGTTTCTTCAGCTCGTCGTGCGACGGCCGCGCCGCGCTCGCCATAGCCAGCATCAGCGTGCTGATGCACATGACCCCAATCGACAGCAGACGCATCGCGCCCCCCTTTAACGTCGTTTACCAGGATGATGATTTGACAAGCCTTGAATTCTGGCACGGCAGTACGGTTTGTACAAGATGCTTGCACGATGTCCGAAAGCGGAGTATATATAATCCATAACCGGAGGATTCCTCATGAGCTTCGCCTACGCCTACCCCAAGAGCCGGTTCGAACCGGCGGTTCTTGTCGACCTGTCCGCCCGCTCCGAGCGCGAACGGCTGTCGGAATCGGCCCTGAAAGGTTTCTTTCGCCTGGCCGGCGCCTGGCAGATCCGCGACGAGGATGCGCGCGAGCTGCTCGGCGGCCTGTCGTCGTCCTCGTTTTACGAATGGAAGAAGCACCCCGCGCGGGTGCTGGAAGTCGACCGCATCACGCGCATCTCCTACCTGCTCGGCATCTATAAAGCCCTGCACATCCTGTACGGCGACAAGCTCGCCGACGAATGGATCCACCTCCCCAACACCAATCCCATCTTCAACGGCCGCACGCCGCTGGCCTGCATGCTGGGCGGCGGCCTGCTGGCGATGCAGACCGTGCGCCGCCTGCTCGACGCCCGCCGCGGAGGGCTGTGAGTGAAACTCATCCCGCGCCTGACCGCGCTGCGGCGGTTCGATACGTGCCGCCTGATCCCGTCGCGCTTCGCCGACCTCGAAGACTCGGTGCTGGCCCCGCTCGCCGATGACGATGGCATGCTGCGCGACCTGTTCGACCTCGACAACGCCACCAACGACCGCCTGCGCGGCGAGTCCGGCCTGCTGCCGGGGATCGGCGTCGACGAACTCGTGTTCGGCGTGCCGAACTTCCGCATCATCAACGCGGCCTACACGTATGCGCGGCCGGAAGGCAGCCGTTTCAACGACGGCGAACGGGGCGCGTGGTATTGCGCGTTCGAGATCGAGACGGCGCTGGCCGAGGTGGCGTTCCACAAGGCCGTCGAATACCAGGAAATCGGCCGCTTCGACGACAGCGTGAGTTACCAGGCCCTGCTGGCCGATTTCAGCGCCAGCTTCCACGACCTGCGCGGCGCCGATACCTGGGACGACTGCCTCGCGGCCGACAGCTACGTCGCATCGCAGGCGCTGGCGGCGGAGCTGCTGGAGGCGGGTTCGATGGGCGTCATCTACCCGAGCGTGCGGCGGCCCGAGGGCACGAATCTCGCATGCTTCCGCCCCGCATTGGTCGGCAATGTCCGCAAGGGCCATGCATATCGGTTAACATGGGCGGGTTCGCCGCTTCCCGCCATCGAACCCCTCTGAATCAGACATCACCATGAAAACCGATCCGCTCAAAGACACCGAACTGCACGACAAGATCAACCGCGAGACCGCCCGCGTGCACTGGTCCGAACTCGAACGCCATTTCGCCCACGGTGCCGTCGTGTATGTGAGCGAAGAACTGGACCTCGTCGAAATCGCCCTGCGCATCGCCCATGATGACAAGGACGCCATCAACCGCTGGATGAACGAAGGCAAGGTTGCCAAGGTATCCGACGTGCAGGCGAGCACCTGGCAGGCGTCCGACACCCTTCTGTGGGCGTCCGTCGTGAGCCCGTTCGTGCTGGTGCAGCCGGAAAAGCACGCCGTTCACTGAGAAAGTGTTGGCCAGCAAACACATTACCTTGGAGCAACTAGTTTTTAGGAAATGTGATCCCTCCGAATCCGCTATACTGGCGTGAAGTGAGGAAGTTTATGCAAAGCAACTTACAAGAAGACGATCCGATCCTGACCACGAGCGAAGTCGCGCGCCTGCTCGGCGTGGCGACGAGCACGGTGCAGATCTGGATGGAAAGCGGCGCGATCGAATCGTGGAAGACGCCGGGCGGACACCGCCGCACGCGCCTCTCCCTCGTGCAAGGCCTGATGCATGGCGACGACCAGGCCCGGTCGACCCCGAATCCCAGCACGGACAAGGAATACCAGCCGGCGCCGCAGCCGGGTTACCCCATCGGCGCCAACGAACGTGCGCGCCTCGCCGCGCTGGCCGCCACCGGCCTCGTCGACACCGACGAGGAAGCCCGCTTCGACCGCCTCGTCCGCCTCGCCTCGATGGTGACCGGCTCGCCGATCGCCCTCATCTCCCTGCTGACGTCGACCCGCCAGTGGTTCAAGGCCCGGGTCGGCCTCGCCGCCCGCGAGACGCCGCGCGACTGGGCGTTCTGCTCGCACGCGATCCTGAAAAACGAGCTGTTCGTCGTCGAAGACGCGATGGAAGACGAGCGTTTCCGCACGAATCCGCTCGTGCTGCAGGAACCGCACATCCGTTTCTATGCCGGCGTGCCGCTGCGCGACAAGTCCGGCCAGCCGCTCGGCACCTTGTGCGTGATCGACCGCGAACCGCGCCGCCTGCGCGCGGCCGAAGTGCAAGGTCTCATCGACCTGGCCGAGATCGCCTCGAGCGAGATCCAGGCCACGGGCCGCAACAGCCGCAACTGATCAATGCCGGTCTGCCGCGTGCGCGCGGTGGGCCAGCGCGTGCGCGGCCGCGCGCATGAGCATGTCCGCCCGCTGCGGGTCCGGCTCGGTCAGCGCCAGCTCCTGCAACGCCTCCGGGTACTCCAGCTCCGCCGCCCGCGCCAGCCACGCGCGCGCGGCGCCGGGGGCGTATACACATCTCCGCGCCCC